>JAILIM010000002.1 GCA_024695285.1 Bacteroidales bacterium | reverse complement strand
TCCGCCGTGACGGCAACTTCTTTCAACTGGAAGCCTCCGGCCTCCATCCGGATCTGCTGGCCGTCCTTGAACTGCCCTGCAGGAATGCTGACAGTCTTGAACCCCATAAAACTGGCGGTAATCCTCTCCAGCCCTGCCGTTTTCTTCAACTGAAAGGTCCCGTCGGTTCCGGTTACGGCAAAACTGAGCACCTTCCCGTCCGCCCCGTAAGCCATCACATTGGCCCCAGCAAGCGCCTTGCCGGTATCGTCTACTACAATGCCGGAGAGCGGTTCCTGAGCGAACCCCCAAACCGCCGATAGCAGCAGGAAAAGAACAATGGCCAGGCGTTTCATCTTATTCCAGATTCAGATAATTCTGCTTGGGACGGCTTTCATTGAGGTCGATATCCTTGCCGTCTTCCGACACGACTTTCACCACCGTTCTGCTATCGACACCCATTTCCCGGAGTTTGTCAGCGTACGATTGCCCGTTGGCTTTATCCCGGAGCTCCATGTATTTCTTCCTGGTGCATTTGACGGCTTTGTCCTTGCGGGAAAGCTCCACAACCGCGTCGGCAGGATCCTGCTCAAGTCCTACGGCGGTAAAGTGGAAAAGCCCGTCGGCATCCACCGCATCCAGAATCAATCCCGGCAGTCCGCCCAGGACATACGGGCCGTAGGATACCGGAATCTCCGGAGCGAACCAAACCGTCCAGTCGCGGCCATACACCCTTGCCTTTGCCTGGAGACAGGCATACCCACATACTGTCGTGTCCCGGCCGGTCGTTTCCCATGACATCTGTGGAAGTCCCTCCTCATACCACATCTTATCGCTTACGATCTCATTCAGGTAGGTGTATCTCCCACCTGCAGAGGACTCTACAAGCACTTCAAGCGGGTTAGGATTCGGGAACTCGCTTTTGATGGTCCGGAGCCTGGCCATCACAGAAGTGACATCATTGTCGCCCACCACTTCATCAATCACTTTGTCCGTGGCCCTGTTGTTGGGGCTATAGAACACGGCACTCGTTTCGCCGATATCCAGATGCCATCGATAAACCTGCCGCTGGGGCCCATATTGTGCGTCGCAATCGTACGTCACGCGGTACTGTGCCTTTTCCTGTGCGCCGGCCATCAGGGCCGAGAGCATCATCACGAAAACAAGAATCTTTTTCATCGTATTATGCATTATTGTCATTCCGAGCAAACCTTATTGTCATTCTGAGCGAAGCGAAGAATCTGCCGCAAAAGTAAGCCTTGCCGTCCAGAATCTTGGTTAACGGAGCGTTAAGAGAATGTTAACAAGTGTTAACGACCACCCGAAATCCCTTGATTCTTGCTACCTTTGCATCGTGAGATTCAGGAAATCATATCTTCTGCCCCTGCTGGCCATCATCTCCCTGGCGGCCATCGCAGCGTATGAACTCTACTGGATCAAGGGCCTGTACAAGACCCGCCGGGAAGCGGCCGTTTCCGAAATCCGGGTTTCCATCACCTGGGCAGAGATGGAGGAACTCACCGCCCGGCGGAAGCAATCTTCGGACAGCGTTCATTTCTCAGCGCAGGTTTACGGTGGAAGCAATGTCCGGCTTTCGAAAATCGTCTCCACCCAGTTCGCTACACCAGGGGACAGCATTCCCAAAGCCATTACGGTTACCAAGGTGGACAAGCCTCTTGAGGCGGATATTCTCGGAGAAACGGCCGGCAAAACGAACCTTCCCGTCATGGACAGTATCCTCGCACACCGTCTGGATTCCCTGGGCTATCCGCTGGAACACCGGATTGTCCTGATGGACGGGGAAGAAATCCTGGCCGAAGCCCAAACGCCGGCATACACTTCGTCTTCGCGGGATGAACACATATCCATGACATCCATCGCCAACCGCGGTGCCGGATATGAACTGTATTGCGAGCCGATGACCGGCTCTATCCTCCGGGGAATGATTGGCGTCCTACTGATGTCTGCCGGCATTCTCATGATTCTGGCACTGGTCTTCTACCTAATGATGCGCGCCCTGCGCAAACAGCGCGAGCTGGATGAAATGAAGTCCGATTTCACCAGCAATATGACCCACGAGCTGAAGACCCCCATCGCCGTGGCCTATGCCGCCAATGACGCCATGCTGGTCTACGGTCTTGACAAGAATCCGGAAAAACGGGAAGAATATCTGAAGGTCACCCGGGAATCACTGGAGAAACTGAACGGTATGGTAGAGCAGATCCTTTCCATGTCGATGGAAAACCGGGATCGCCTCTCGCTCCGTATTGAAAGCACGGAGCTCAGCCCGCTACTGGAATCCGTTGCTGCCCAGACCCGCCTCAGTGCCGGTAAGCCCTGCCAGATAGCCGTCAGCGTCATACCTGAGAGCCTTACTGCCGACATAGACGCCTCCCTAATGTCCAGCGTCATTGCCACGCTCCTGGACAATGCCGTCAAGTATTCAGGTGATGGCGCAGAAATCCATCTCTCTGCCGAGGAAAAGGATGGTCACGTCCGCTTATCGGTCCGTGACAATGGCATCGGCATCGCTCCCGAGAAGCAGGGCCATATCTTCGAAAAATTCTACCGCGTACCCACCGGT
>JAILIM010000102.1 GCA_024695285.1 Bacteroidales bacterium | reverse complement strand
ACGGCCGACTTGCCCACGGTCTCTGGAGTCTCCCACTGGTGGGTGATGCTGAAGGGCTCGTGCTCCATGTCGGTCGACTGGATGTAGTCCAGATAGCAGTAGGTGGTGGGGGTCATGATCACGTCGTAGCCCATGCCGGCGGCCTTGATTCCGCCCTTGGTGCCGCGCCAGCTCATCACCGTCGCGCCCTCGGCGAGTTCGCCCTCGAGTATCTCGTCCCAGCCGATGATCTTCTTGCCCTTGCCGGCAAGATAGTTCTGCATGCGTGCGGTCACGTAGTTTTGGAGGCGCGATTCGGCGGATACGCCGTCGGCGTCCTTCAGCCCCAGCTCGCGTATCTTGGCCTGGCACATGGGGTCGGTCTTCCACTCGTCGCGCGGGCATTCGTCACCGCCGATGTGGATGTACTCGCCAGGGAAGAGGTCGGCGACCTCGCCCAGCACGTCCTCCAGGAAGCGCATCGTCTTCTCGTTGCCCACGTTCAGCACCTGCCTGGACACGCCCCAGATGGTCCAGACCTTGTACGGCTGCGGCTTGCTCCCCTTGCATCCCAGCTCGGGATACGATGCGAGCGCGGCCTGCATGTGGCCCGGGAGGTCGATTTCCGGAACGATGGTGATTCCGCGTTCTGCGGCGTAGGCGATGATGTCGCGGATCTGGTCCTTTGTGTAGTAACCGCCGTAGCGGATGCCGTCGTTGGACTTCCAGTCGCCGCCCACCATGGTGCCGTCGCGCCAGGCTCCCACCTCGGTGAGGCGGGGATATTTGTCGATCTGGATTCTCCAGCCCTGGTCTTCGCTCAGGTGCCAGTGGAGGCGGTTGAGCTTGAACGCAGCCATCGCATCCAGCACCTTCTTGACCTCGTCCGCGCTGAAGAAGTGGCGGCAGCAGTCGAGCATGAGGCCGCGGTAGCCGAAGCGCGGGGCGTCGGAAATCTCGCAGCAGGGGATGTCCCAGGCCGCTTCAGGATCGGGCTCCGTGCCGTAAACCGCCGCCGGAAGCATCTGCTTCAGGGTCTGGATGGCATACAGGAAGCCGTTGAAGCCGCTCGCGCGCACTTCAGCGGAGTTGCGGCGGACGCTGATTTCGTAGCCCTCGGGGGCGACGGCCTCGTCCAGCACGAAGTTCAGCCCGCGGCCTTTGCCAACGGTGCAGGCCTTGCCGCCCGCCAGCGACAGGCGGTCGGCGAACTCCTGCACGGCCTGCGCGCTGGCGGCGTCCATCGCGGGATCGCAGTTGATGTTGATGCCTTTTACGCAAAGGGAGCCCTTTGCCATTTGAATGCTGCGGGGTGCGGGAACAATCTGGGGTTCCGGCACGCTGGAAGAGCTGCAGCCGAGGACCAGCAGCAGCGTGAGTGCGACAGATATTCTTTTCATTTCAGCCGGTTATTTGTCAAGCTTGCGGTAATTGTAACCCAGAATGTCGAGGATGGGCAGCTCGTGCTTCTCGAGACTCTGAAGCAGGCGCTCGTAGTTCTTGTTCTCGGGCTTGCACCACTGGACCTCGGAAAGGGCCATCAGGCGAGGCAGGAGCATGTATTCCAGATACTCGTTGGTGCCGATGAACTCGGTCCACAGGTTGCCCTGCACGCCGAGGATGTGATGCTGCGCATCCTCGGGAATGTCGGCCAGGGGCTCGTAGCCGTACAGCTTGGGCATGGTGACTGCGCGCTCAGGCTTGGTGGTGATGCAGTAGGGTTCCGACTCCAGGTCGGTTGACTGGCAGTGGTCCAGATAGCAGTAGATGTTGGGCGACATGACCACGTCGTAGCCCATGCTGGCGGCCTTGATTCCGCCCTTGGTGCCGCGCCAGCTCATCACCGTCGCGCCCTCGGCGAGCTCGCCCTCGAGTATCTCGTCCCAGCCGATGATCTTCTTGCCCTTGGTGGCAAGGAACTTCTGCATGCGGGCGGTCACGTAGTTCTGCAGGCGCGCCTCGGCGGATGCCTTCTCATCGCTCACGAGCCCGAGTTCCTTGATCTTGGCCTGGCAGTCGGGGTCGGTCTTCCACTCGTCGCGCGGGCATTCGTCGCCGCCGATGTTGAAGTATTCGCCGGGGAAGAGGTCGGCGACCTCGTCGCAAACGTCTTCAAGGAATTTCATGGTGCTCTCCTTGCCAACGTTGAGCACCTGCTTGGACACGCCCCAGTAGGTGCGCACCTTGTACGGGCCGCTGCCGGCGCATCCGAGCTCCGGATACGAAGCGAGTGCCGCCACCATGTGCCCGGGCATATCGACCTCGGGGATGATGGTGATGCCGCGGGCCTGCGCGTAGGCAACGATGTCGCGGATCTGCTCCTTGGTGTAGAAGCCGCCGTGGCGCTGGCCGTCGTTGCTGTTCATGTCGCGCTTGATGATGGTGAAGTCGCGGAACGTGCCTATCTCGGTGAGCTTGGGATACTTGTCGATCTCGATGCGCCAGCCCTGGTCCTCGGTGAGGTGCCAGTGGAAGCGGTTCATCTTGAACATCGCCATCACGTCGAGCACCTTCTTCACCTCGTCGATGCTGAAGAAGTGGCGGCAGCAGTCGAGCAGGATGCCGCGGTAGCCGAAGCGGGGCGCGTCTTCAATCTCGCAGCAGGGCAGGCGCCAGTTGCCGTTGAGGTCGGGCGTGGTGCCGTAGATGGACACCGGCAGCATCTGGCGGAGCGTCTGCAGGGAGTAGAAGAATCCGTTGTAGTCGGAGGCGCGGACTACCATCGCCTTGCGGTCGATGCTGATCTTGTAGCCCTCTGGAGCTATGGAAGCGTCCTTGATGAAGTACAGGCCCTTGATTTTTCCATTCTCCACGGTGCGGGTGAGCCCGACGGGGCTGGCCACGGAGCTGGTCTTGCCGCTCACCAGCGACAGGCGGTCGGCGAACTGGCGCACCGCCTTGACGGTGGCTGCGTCCATGGCGGGGTCGCAGTTGATGCTGACACCCTTGAGCTTGAACGCGCCCTTGGTCATCTCCAGCTTCTGCGGAACGGGCACGATGTCGGGGGGCGTAATCTTCGCCGCGCCGGCGCAAAGCGGGCTCAGCAGGGCGACTAACATGAGGATTCTTTTCATATTTTTTAGTGTTTAATTTGTTCCAATCATACAAATATAATAAATTTGTAAATAATAATGCTTCGGCAATGAACCTTAAGTCACTCGCAAAAGATACGGCCATATACGGCCTCAGCAGCATAGTCGGCAGGTTTTTGAACTACCTGCTGGTACCCCTTTATACTTATAAGATAGCGGCGGCGAGCGGCGGGTACGGAATAGTCACCAACCTGTACGCCTATACCGCGCTGCTGCTGG
>JAILIM010000082.1 GCA_024695285.1 Bacteroidales bacterium | reverse complement strand
CATACTTTAATTAAACAATAAACTATACTAACCTGTTTTTCGTTTCAATTCGACCCGCTAAACAAAAGGTAAAATTTGCCCGGAAGCAGGAATTAATCGCTGCAATTTCGGAACAAATTTTTAGAAATCCAAATTCGTAATCGCGCAAAGAATTGAGCCTGTGAGCGAATTCGATGTCAAATTAGGAAGATTTCGCGAGTTTTGAAGAATTTATATTTCGGATTGATAGTAATTGGCGAATTTTAGTTACAGAGTAAAAGAATGAATTTTTTTAAAAAACTTCGCATAAGTATTACATTACTGATTATCAGCCTCTTAGATATCGGCAAAAAACGGCTATCGCCCTCTCAATGGCCCTGAATCAAGATTCTCCTATATCCTCCCGACATCGGATATTCCGCCCCGCAAGGGCGCAACCTGGACCGAATGGGGTGCCGGACAGCCCGGACAGTTTCATTTCATAAGCAGAAAAATTCCCGCGACAAAGACATAACATTCCTGTTACACGCACTGTCGTTTCAGCCACTTAGCCCATAGCATCAAATAGCAGCTCCCCGGCCCCAAAAAGCGTCTCTGGGGCAAAGATTTGCCGATTTTGCAAAAGAAACAGAATTGTTCGGATGCTTTTTTCTTATATTTGTCCGCGTTTGAAATCATCAAAAACCTTAGATTACCCTCCCAACTATGATCAAGAGATCCCTTTCCTTTCTCTTTATATCCGCTGTCCTGACCCTGACCGGCTGCACCGTCGCCGAGCTGAAAACTGTCCCCGATGCGCCTGACTCTCAGGAAGCTGCAGAGGCCGGGAACGCCATCCCCGGCGAAGCGATCCTCCTCCTGGCCGAAGAGACTGCGGACAACTTCGACGAGGCCCCGCTTACCAAGGCACTCGACGCCATCGGCGTCCGCGAGATTGAGCGCGTCTTCCCGGACGCGGGTCCCTTCGAGGCGCGTCACCGCGCCGCGGGCCTGCACCGCTGGTACCGCGTCAACTATGATCCCACCGTCTCCGCGACCAAGGCCGGAAACGACCTGAGCGCCCTGCCCGGCGTCGAAGACGTGTCGTTCCCGCCGAAGAAAGTTCTCTGGTCCACATTCAATGACCCTTATCTTTCCCGTCAGTGGAACTATATAAACACCGCCCAACGCAATGGTTTCGTGGCCGGTGCCGACATCAATGTCAAGCCGGTATGGGAGCGCTACACCGCAGGATCCAGCGAGGTTATCGTGGCCGTCGTCGACGGCGGCGTGGATGCCAACCACGAAGATCTGCGCGGCGTCGTCCTCTCCCCTGAGGAAGGAAGCCACAATTTTATCAGAAGATTCCAAGACTTCGAGGTCTATGCCCATGAACACGGCACGCACGTTGGCGGCACCATCGCCGCCATCAACAACAACGGCGTCGGTGTCTGCGGCATAGCCGGCGGCTCGGAGGGCAATGGGGGCGTCCGCATCATGTCCTGCCAGATCGTCGCTCCCGGGAGGGACAATCTGGAAGGCGACGAAGCCCAGGCGATCGTCTGGGCGGCGGACCACGGCGCCGTGATCGCCAACTGCAGCTGGGGCTTCAGCTCTGGATCGGAAGAGGCGGACCGTGAAGCGGCCGAAGACTTCCAGAATTATCCGTCCGCGCTCAGATCGGCCATCGACTATTTCGTCGACAACGCCGGTCTGGACGAAAACGGCAAACAGGTTGGCCCGATGGCCGGCGGCGTCATTTTCTTCGCCTCCGGCAACGAGGGTTACAAATACGGCATACCTTCCTGCTACGACCGCGTCCTCGCCGTGGCGGCCCACGGACCGCAGGGCAAGCTTTCCAAATTCTCCAACTACGGAGAATGGGTGGACCTAGTCGCTCCCGGCGGATCCGACTCGAACACCAAATCATACGAATGGGTGCTCAGCACGACTCCTGACGACACCTATAGCTTTTTCCCCGGCACATCCATGGCCGCCCCGCACGCTGCTGGCGTGGCCGCGCTGATCGTTTCCTATTTCGGCGGGCCCGGATTCACCAACGAGATGCTGACGGATGCGATTGTGGGCGGGTCCGACAAGGACGCCCTCGATCTGCAGGGCAGGGAAATCGGCGGTGGAAAACTGGATGCGCTCGGAGCTTTCGAAGAGCTGCTCCTTGAAAATATCAGTTTCACGGCCGACAAGCCGGACTGGACCGTCAAATCCCACGTCGAGGACGACATGCATATCCTGGTCCGCGGCAATCTCCGCAAAAGACTGTCCTTCTCGGTCAGCAGCGACTGCCCCGGCCTCACGGCCTCCTGCTCGACTTCGTCGATTGACTTGCACGTCAATGCACTCAAGGCCCAGCCCGGTTCCTACACCATCCGCATCAAAGCCGGCAACGAAGTCGACGAGACCTTCCCGCTGGTCATCCTCCCCAACTCGGTCCCGGCCGTTTCCGCGCCCATCGAGGACAAGATTGTCAACGCCGCCTCCACGTCGGCTTTCGTGCTGGATCTCGACGAGCATTTCAGCGACGCTGACGGAGAGGTCCTCCAATACCGCGCTTCCATGACCGGCGACGACAACGGCTCCTGCACCATCAACAACCGCAGCCAGCTTACCGTCACGCCGTCGGGCTACGGCCTCTCCACGATCCGCGTCGAAGCATACGACACCCGTAAGGCGGTCGGCGTGGCCGAGTTCCGCCTGCTGGCCCGCAACCAGTACCGGGCGATCGATATCTTCCCCAATCCCGTCACCGACTGGCTCCACGTGCGTCCCGCCACCGACAAGACCGTCGACGTCAAGCTTTACAACAAGGCCGGCGCCTGCGTATTCGAGTCCGGGTCCATCCAGGCCGGTCCTTTCCAGCCGCTGGACATCGACATGGCGGAGATGGCCGGCGGCCCCTACTCTCTGGTCGTCAACGGAGAGAAGTTCAGCATAGTCAAAAAATAGCGCCTTCGGGCTGTGTGTGTTTATAACTAATTATTAATTACTGATCTATGGTCAAAAAACACTATTCAAGCTTCCTGTTAGCTTCTCTGTTGCTGATCTTCTCCGGCTGCGCTCCCGACGCATTGAAGCCGGTCGAGGAATCCCCTGCCGTGCAGAATGACTCCGAATTCATCCCCGGCACGGCCGTGCTGCTGGTCTCCGAAGAGGCCGCCGACGACTTTGCAGACACTCCGCGCACGAAGGCTTTCGACGCCATCGGCATCGAGCGGATCGAGCGCGTCTTCCCGGACGCCGGCGAGTTCGAGGAGCGTCACCGCGCCGCGGGCCTGCACCGCTGGTACCGCGTCACCTATGATCCCTCCGTCCCCCAGACCAAGGCGGGCGACGACCTGAGCACGCTGCCCGGTGTGGAAGCCGTGGACTTCCCGCACGAGAAGGTCAAGTATTCCA
>JAILIM010000072.1 GCA_024695285.1 Bacteroidales bacterium | reverse complement strand
ACGGAAGCGGAGTTCCAGGACGCCCCAGAAGGCTTCGCCGAGGATGCCGCCGCTCATTTTAGAGGTGCCTTTCTGGCGGTTGGTGAAGATGATGGGGACCTCCTTGATACGGAAACCGAGTTTCCAGGCGGTGTATTTCATTTCGATCTGGAACCCGTAGCCCTTCATCTTCACGGCATCGAGGTCGATCGTTTCAAGCACCCGCCGCGTATAACACACAAATCCGGCGGTGGTATCGTACACTTTCATCCCCAGCACCGTCCGCACAAAGGCCGATGCAAAATAAGACAGCACAATCCGGCTTATCGGCCAGTCCACCACACTCACCCCGTTGCAGTACCGGGACCCCACAGCCAGATCAGCCCCGCCGGCCCCGGAAGCCCCGGAAGCCCCGGAAGCCCCGGAAGCCCCACCGGTCCCGCCGGCCAGATCAGCCCCGCCAGCCAAATCGCCCCCGCCGCTGCAAGCCTTATACAGCCTGAGCAAGTCCTGCGGATTGTGCGAGAAATCGGCATCCATCTCGAAGATATAATCATATCCGTGCTCCAGCGCCCAGCGGAAGCCCAGCAGGTAGGCCGTTCCCAGCCCCTGCTTCCCGCTGCGCTCCAGCAGATGCAGCCGCTCGCTGTAAGCAGGCTGCATCCCGGAGACCAGCTTCGCCGTTCCGTCCGGAGAGCCGTCATCGATCACCAGCACGTCGAACATGCCTTCCAGTGCGAACACGGCCCGGAGAATATCCTCAATATTCTCCTTCTCGTTATAAGTAGGAATGATTACCAGTTTACGATCCATTATTCTGCAATTTCTTTAAGCATTTCCTTCACAGCGGCCTCCAGCTGCAGGTCCCGTCCACTGAGGACCGACGCCGGGTCGTTGTAAATCAGGATATCCGGCTCAATCTGATGATTCTCAATATATTGTCCGGCCTCCGTGTCATAGTTGCCCACCTGCGGAATCCCGAACACCAGCAGCGGATTCACCTGATTCTCCCACCACACAGCCGTCATCGTACCCGGCACCGGCGCACCAATCAGCTTGCCAATCCCCAGGTTCTTATACGCCAGCGGGAAGCCCGACGCATCGGAATAGTTATCCTCGCCGATCAGCACACAGCTGGGCTTCGTCCACTTGTTAAACGGCTCATGGCCGATATACTGCCCCCGCGGCGTAAAGAGACAATACTCCTTGCCCCCGAGGAACGTCACCAGGTCGTCGTGCAGCCAGCCACCGCCATTGTGACGCGTATCCACGATGAGCGCCTCACAATGCCGATACTTACCCAGCGCCTTGGAATACAGCTCCCGGTAACTGGGGGAGTCCATCCCCTCGATGTGCACATAGCCCACCTTGCCGCCGGAGAGGCGTTCCACCATCTCCTCGCGCTGACGCACCCAACGCCGATACAGCAGCGTCGCATCCGAAGCCGATGGCGTCACGATATACTCCTTCTCCTTGCCGCCCGTCTTCAGCGTAATCACCGTCTTCTTGCCATTCCGGTTATACAGGTACGGCATCCAGGCCTCGCCGGCCTTAATCGCATGACCCTCAATCGAAAGCACGATATCCCCGGCCTTGATCGAAGCATCCGTATTCGCCAGCACACCGCCGGGCAGCACCTCCGCAATGCGCAGGCCGTCCCCCGACCAGTTCTGGTCATAGAGCACACCCAGGTGACCCATGCTCCGGCCCGCCGGGCTGCGGAAACGCGCCCCCGTATGCGAACCGTTCAGCTCACCCAGCATCTCGGAAAGCAAATCGGCAAAATCCACATAGTTATTGATGTAGGGGAGGAACTGCACATAATTGTCGTGATAGTAGTCCCAGTCCACCCCGTGCAGGTCCGGCACATAGAACTTCTCCTTCACCTGCTTCCAGCAGTGCTCGAAGATATAGGCCCGCTCCTGCTGCGGCTTAAACTCATAGTCGCCCGAGAAAGAAACCGTCTTCTCTTTCCCCGTCGCGATATCCAGCCGGATGATGCTGCCGCCGCGCGCGATAAAGAGCGATTTGCCATCGGCCGATGGTGTAAAGCTTCCGAAGACATTCTTCTTGACCACCTTGATGTCGCCTTCCACGATATTCAGGCAGCAGAGGTCATAGCTCCGCTCCAGGCGCTGCGTAAAGTAAAGCTTCTCCCCGTCATTCGTCAGGTAATGGTCGCCCATCATATTCGAGAAACGCGTAAGCCGGCGCACCCGGTTGTCCCGGTTCTCCAGATCCGGTTCCAGCTGCGGCACCTTCTTCGCCACCGAGTCCTTCTCGGCCTTCTTCTCGGCCTTGGCCGCTGCCTTCTCGCCCATGAGCATCTTGTCAATCTCCTTCTCCTCCTTGCTCCGGCCGAACTCCGTGTACGCCTTGCCGTCGAAGAACATGATGTAGATATCGGCCTCGGCCCCCCAGCTGCCATGGCTGCGGTAGCCGTTCTTGTCGCTCTCCCAGGTCATGGCCTTGCCGCCCAGCGCCCAGCGGAAACTCCCGTCGGAGTAGCCGCTCCGCGTCAGGTTCGTAATGGCGCCGCTCTCCACGTCAATCATCGCGATATCCTCATTGTTCCAGCCCCCGTGCTCCATCCAGTTGCACAGGAGATACCGGCTGTCCGGACTCCAGGCAAAGTCCTGGTCTCCATCGGAATACGAGTAATTGATATTCTTGTGCAGGCTCCGCGGCTTGCCGCCCTTCGTAGGCAGGACCACCAGTTCCGTGCGGTCGCGCAGGTAGGCCAGATACTTCCCATCCGGCGACACCTCCATCTGGAAAGACGTCTCCCCGGCCGGGCTCACCCTTTCCTCCTTCACATGCACCGCATAGGTAAAGAGCTTGTCCTCCTTGCGGGTGAGCGAAGTCTTGTAAATGCTCCAGCAGCCATTGCGCTCCGAAGCATAGTACAGCTCCCGGCCGTCGCTGGAAAAGCTCACGCCCCGCTCCTGCTCCGGCGTATTCGTAATGCGGCGCGTCGTGCTGTAATCCACCGACGTCACAAAGACATCGCCCCGCATCACCATGGCAATCTCCTTCCCGTCGGGCGACACGGCAATGGCCGATGCACTCTTGAGGCTCAGCGGATTAATCTCCCGCTGGTCCTCGTCCCGGCTCAGCGTGATGGAAACCTTCCCGCCTTCCAGCGTATACAGGTCGCCGTTATAGGAATAGGCCACCGTCCCGTTCTTCGCCACCGACAGGAAGCGCACGGGATTTTTATCATAGAACGTAAGCTGCGTCTGCTGTTCGGGATGCGACAGGCTGCTCTTATAGACATTCGACGTTTTGCCGTCCTGCTCGCTCAGGAAGAAGAACGTGTCGCCATCGGCCGCAAAAACCGGGTTGCGGTCTTCGCCTTTATAAGTGGACAGCTTGGTGAAACGGGCGCTGCCGTCAATTTTTCCGGCCGATGCCGGTTCGCACAGCCAGATATCCCGCGTAACCGAGGACGTATGGTGCTTGCGCAGCGGATCCTCGTAGCCCTTCCAGTCCTCGTAAAGCATCGCCCCTTTCTCATTGAATCTCAGGGCCGATACTGTGAGCGACGTCACCAGCTCGGGCGCCTTCCCGTCCAGGTTGGTCCGGTACAGGGCCGGCTCTCCGGGGAAACCGTCGAAGCCCGGGCTCTGGAGGTTCGAATCGGCCCAGGTGAACCAGACCGTGCCATCGGCCGATACCGCCAGCGGCGTCTCGTTGCCCGGCAGGGTGGTCAGGCGCTTGGGCACGCCGCCTTCCTTTGCGCTCACATAAATATCCTTGCTGTTCTCGCGCGTGGACGAGAACACGATATGGCTGCCGTCCGGCGTCCAGACCGGATCGCTCTCATAATCGCGGTGCGAGGTAATCTGACGGGCCTCGCCGCCGCCCACCGGCACGGTGAAAATATCCCCCTTATAACTGAAGGCAATCGTCTGACCATCCGGGGAGATGGCATTGCGGCGGATCCACGTGGGAACCTCTTGTGCCTGCATGCTCACAAAGGCCAGACAGGCGACTAAACTCAAAAGCTCTTTTTTCATAACCTACAAATATAACAAAATTAGAGGATATCCAGGATTTTTTCCAGCCAAAGGGCGTCCGTGGCATCAAACGTCGCCAGCTCCTTGCTGTCGATATCCAGCACCGCCTTGACCTGCCCCTCGCGGACGAGCGGCACCACAATCTCCGACTGCGACAGGCTGCTGCAGGCAATATGTCCCGGGAACTCCTCGACATCCGGCACCACCATCGTGCGCCTCTGCTTCCAGGCCGTCCCGCAAACGCCCTTCCCATAGCCGATGCGGAAACAGGCCGATGGTCCCTGGAACGGCCCCAGCACCAGCTGCTGGCCCAGGACCCGGTAAAAGCCCGTCCAGAAAAAGCCCATCCGCTCCTGGATGAGCGCGACCGCCTGCGACATCCGGGCCACCGGGTCCGGTTCATCGCCCAGAATCAGTTTCATATCCTGATACAGTTTCCCGTAGCGGAACGCCTTGAACGGCAGATGGCAGTAGCCGTCCGGATTCTTGTCCAGGTAGTCCTGGTGGCGCTCCTCGGCTGCGTAGAAATTCCGCAGCGGCTTCAGCTCTACTACTAGAGGTACGCCCACGCGGGCCTCCTCGCGCGCGTATACCTCCTTGAGAAGGGCCTCATCGGCCGGGTCCCCGAAATAAATCCCCGTGCGGTAGCGCGTGCCCTCGTCATGCCCCTGGCGGTTGAGGCTCAGCGGGTCGATGATACAGAAAAAGAGCTCCGTAAGCTCCTGAAGGCCGATATGCTCGGGATAATACGTCACCTTCACCGTCTCGGCAAAGCCGGTGGTGTCTGTGTAAACTTCTTCATATCGGGGATTTACGGTATTCCCGTTCGCGTAGCCGCAGAGGGCCTCCTTGACGCCGCTCAGCTGGGCAAAGAAATGCTGGGTACCCCAGAAGCAGCCGCCGGCAAAATAAATCGTCTTTTCCATAAAAAAATTTTCACAAAGATAATACATTCTGGCAGAAATCCTTGCCCTTGGAGAAAAGAGGAGGGGAGAAATCTTTTTCGAAAAATTCTCAAGAAAAATTTGCCAGTTCAAAAAATGTTCGTACCTTTGCAATCCCGCTTCAAACCAGAGCGGGTTTTTAACCCCTCAGCCGAAAGGCAGGAGTTACTTAGAAAAGATCATTGAAAAGACTGAAAGATAAAAGTACAAGCAAGTACCGAGAAATTGTGTAACACAATTGATCTAATAAACGAGCGTCAGTTTCTTAGGAAACAAGAAGCGTCAGGGACAAGCTAAGCATTATAAAAAATATACAATGAAGAGTTTGATCCTGGCTCAGGATGAACGCTAGCGGCAGGCTTAACACATGCAAGTCGAGGGGCAGCGTGGAGTAGCAATACTCTGACGG
>JAILIM010000037.1 GCA_024695285.1 Bacteroidales bacterium | reverse complement strand
GGGCTCCGGCGCTGTCCTGGAATTCTCCTGCATCGGTTATGAGACGCAGTCGGTGCCCGTGGGCAGCCGCGGCGTCATCGACGTCACCCTGCAGGAAGCCCTTTCCTTCCTCCAGGAAGCCGTGGCCATCGGTTACGGTACCCAAAAGAAGGCCGATATCACCTCCTCTGTGCAGAATGTGAAGGCCGAAGACTTCAACAAGGGCGCCGTGATTGATGCCGGTCAGCTCATCCAGGGCAAGGTTGCCGGCTTGCAGGTAACCGTATCTTCCGGTGACCCTACCGGCTCGTCATCGGTAATGCTCCGCGGTTACAGCTCCCTGCTTGGTTCCACCGCCCCGCTTGTGCTCATTGACGGTATCCCCGGCAGCCTCAGCACCGTGGCCCCCGAAGACATCGAGACCATTGATGTCCTGAAGGACGGCTCTGCAACCGCCATCTACGGTACCCGCGGCACCAACGGCGTTATCATCATCACCACCCGCAACGCCAAGCGCGAGATGCCCGCAACCGTAGAATACAGCGGTTATGTTTCGGCCTCTTCCTGGCTCAACCGTCCGGATTTCCTGTCTGCTTCTGACCTGAGGTCTCTCCTTGCTGGCGAAGACAACTGGACCGGCAAGAAATGGACATTCTCCGGCGCCAATGACAAGGACTACAAAGATTCCGTAGACTGGCTCAGCGAGATAAGCCGCACCGCGGTTTCCCATAACCACAACCTCTCCATCATGGGCGGCACAAAGCGCAATACCTACACCGCCAACATCACCTACAACGACTTCCAAGGTACCATCAAGGGCACCGGCCGCACCAACATGCGTGCACGTGCACAGGTTTCCCAGTATCTTCTCAACGACAAGCTTAAGCTCACCGCCGAAATCATGGCCAACGAGACCCACGGCAGCACCGGCTTCGACCCTTCATACGTGTACAGGCAGGCCTGCATCCAGAACCCCACCCAGCCTATCAAGAACGATGACGGCACCTGGAACGAGCGCAGCGTGTATTTCTACGACAACCCCGTTTCCTATATCTATGAGAGGTATGGCGACAGGCGCGGCCGCAACATCCGCTTCAACGGAGTAGTGGAATTCAAGCCCATCGAGGAACTCACCTTCAAGGCAATGTACGTACGCAAGGGCCAGTCCAGCTACAACAAGTCTTACAACACCCACGAAGACGTCTCCACCACCGAGAGCGGTTACAACGGCTATGCCTATATTTACACATCCGACTACATCTACAACCAGTTGGAACTCACCGCACCCTGGGTGAAGGATTTTGGAAGGGACCATCACGTAACCGCAGTTGTGGGTTACAACTACGAGGACAACATTTCCGAGTCTTCTTCCATGACCAACTCCAACTTCCCCACGGATGCCTATCTTTGGAACAAGATGCAGGCCGGTGCCGCCCTCAACGACGGCAAGAACGACCGCAAGGGCATGAGCTCCAATAAGATTGGTTACGGCCTTACCGGTGCTTTTGCCCGTGCAACATACAACTACGCAGACCGTTACCTCCTCATGGCTTCCCTCCGTGTTGACGGCTCCACCAAGTTTGGTGAAGGCTACAAGATTGGTTACTTCCCCGGCGTTTCCGTGGGTTGGCGCGCCAACAACGAGGAATTCCTCAAGGATGTCAGATGGCTCAACAACCTTAAGTTCCGTGCTGGTTTCGGTATCACCGGTATCGATGTCAACGACCCTTACCAGTCCCTGGCATCCCTCAACTACGACGGTTACTTCTACTATGGCGGCAGCTGGATTCCGGTCCTTGTGCCTGTCCGCAACGACAACCCCAACCTCCGCTGGGAGAGGAAGTACGAGTACAACTTCGGCGTAGACTTCGCAGTTCTTGACGAGCGCCTGAGCGGTAGTATCGACCTCTATCAGCGTGATACCCGCGACGCCCTCTACAACTACTCCGTGCCCGTGCCTCCGTACCAGTACGGCTCCATGATGGCAAATGTCGGCCATATCCAGAACAGGGGCGTGGAGGTTCTCATCAATGCTGTTCCCGTCCGCACCAACGGATTTGAATGGAGCACCTCCTTCACCTATTCCTATAACGCCAACAAGCTGGTCTCCCTCCAAAACGACGAGTTCCAGATGTCCTCCGACCACTTTGACACTGGTTACACCGGTGAGCCTATCCAAACCACCACGCACCGTGTGAAGGAAGGATGGCCTATCGGCAACTTCTACGGTCTCCGGTCCATCGGCCTCAACAGCGCTGGCAAATGGATGGTCCAGCGTTACAACTACGACGAAAGCGGCAATGTGGTAAGCTGGTTCCCGGACCTTGCCGAAAACGCAACTTCCTCCGACTGGCAGGTTCTTGGGAACGGCGTTCCCAAGATGTACGTGAACTGGAACAACACCTTCCATTACAAGGGTTTCGACCTCGCAATCACCATGCGCGGCGCCTTCGGCTTCCAGCTCCTCAACTACCAGAAACTCTTCTATGGCAACCCCACCATCCAGTACAATGTCCTGAGATGCGCATTTGACAAGCTTCCCGTGGTAGACGACTACACCGGACAGCCCACCGGGGACACCACTTTCATTACCGACTCCCAGCGTTACCTGAGCTACTATGTGGAAAACGGCGACTACTGGAAAATCGACAACCTTACCCTTGGCTACACCTATAATTTCAAGGCCAACAAGTACATCAAGAAAGTGCGTGCCTACGCTACCGTTCACAACCTTGCCACCATCACCGGCTACTCCGGCCTGGATCCCGAAATCCGCGTGTCTTACGGCGGAAACGGCTATGACCCCGGTACCGACGACCGTGACAAGTATCCTACCATCCGTTCCTTCACCTTTGGCGTGAATCTCACCTTCTAAAAAGATATGGTCATGAAAAAGATATTATCTACCATAGCAATCCTTGCAGTTTCAGCTGCTTGCTTGTCCGGCTGCTTCAAACTGGAGGAAAAAGCCTACTCCGAGATTGTCCAGAAGGACTTTGTCCCTACAGACCAGGATGTGGCTGCGTATCTGGCCAGTGCATACACAGAACTGGCGTTCTTCTGGGACTGGCAGGGCCTTTTTGACGCAATGGAAGAGCCCGCCGACGTAGTTATCACCCCGGTGCGTCCCAACGGCTGGGACGATGGCGGTACCTACCAGCGTATGCACAAGCACACCTGGGACGACGAAGAGTGGCAGCCCGCCAACCCTTACGAGACCTCTTATACTGCCATCAACAACTGTAACCGTGTTCTTGGCCAGATTGAGTCCGACGCCCTTCCTACAGGAGAATTGAAAGAGGCCATCGTTGCCGAACTCCGTGCAATCCGCGCCCTTTGGTATTCAATTCTCCTGGACACTCATGGAAACGTTCCTATTGTGACGGCTTTTGTGGATGAAGTCCCGGAGCAGAGCACCCGTAAACAGGTTTACGACTTTGTTGTGAAGGAGTTCAAGGAAGTCATTGAAGGAGGACTCCTCACCAAGGATAAGTCGGCCGACACTTATACCCGCCTCAATCACTGGACTGCGGAAATGGCCCTTATGCGCGTATATCTTAACGCCGAGGTTTATGTGGGGCAAGCCGAATACGGCAAGGCCCTTGAACTTGCCGAGGATATCATTGCTAACAGCCCTTACTCCCTTTCGGCAACGTACTCCGAGAACTTCACCGTGAACCTTGGCCCGGACAACACCGAGGTAATGTTCGCCATACCCTACGACGGCGTTTACTCCACCGGATCCCACGCATGCAGCCAGAACGCAAAGTGGTATCCTCCGGTATCCCGCGAATTCTTCGGCTGGAGCTACCAGTGCTGGGGCGGCAGCTGCTGCAACCCCCAGTTCTACGACAGCTATCAGCCCGGCGACCAGCGCAAGGAACTCACCTGGATGTACGGCCCCAACAAGAAGTCTGATGGCACCATAGTATGGACATGCCTCAACTATCTCCCTTCACTTACATCCAAGAACGGTGAATCCATGACCAGCATCGACTTCGGCCTCAGGCAGAACAAGTTTGAAAAGGATCTTGAGACCTCCTTCAACTGGAGCAACGACTTCCCTTACTTCCGCCTTGCCGAAGCATACTATACCGCTGCGGAGTGCATCCTGAGGGGTGCGACAAGCACTCACGGCTACAATGCGGTTGACCTTGTGAACGCCGTTCGCACCCGTGTGGCCCCCGCCACCGACGAAGCCACCCTGAGGGGCAACACCAAGATGGTTTACGGCCTGGTTCCATGGGGCGCGCTCACATATGACATGTGGAACTCCCATAACGAGACTCACGACTGGTCCGACGTGGTGGCCACTCTTGAGGCTTCCCAGACACCGGTACAAAGCGGTCAGGATGCCACACCTGTGACCCTTGGCGGCATGTACGACGAGTGGGGCTGGGAATTCTGCCTGGAGGGCCTCCGCCGCCAGCAGATGATCCGTTTCGGCACCTTCTCCACAAAGAACTGGTTCAACCACGAGGCTGTAACCGACGGCCACACTGCCATCTTCCCCATCCCAAAGTGGGTGCGTGAGGCCAACCCCAACCTTAAGCAGAATCCTGGTTATTGATGTAACTAATCTTAGTTGAATTATGAAAAAAGCATTCTATATCATAGGGCTTGCAGCCCTTGCAATTACAGGCTGCACCCTCAACGAGGCTTACGTCAATCCGGATGTTCCCCGTGTTGACAAGCCCCTGCCCGTCATCAAGTATGAGGGCTCCGGCAACCTTGTGACTGGACACATAGGAGAGGAGACAAAGCTTAACAGCACTTACTCCTGGGAAGCGAAGGACAATACCATCACCATCAATATAGGCTTCGATCTTGAGGAATATATTGAGATTGGCAACTGGGAACTTGGCTATTTCTTCCTGGACCTTGATTCCATCAACGACTATCTTGGCATCCTTGTCACCTCCGACACCAACGAGGAAAACTTCTACGGTGTGGAGCCCGACGGCTCCAAGGTGGATTATGGCGACAGCCACGCCTGCTGGACTTCCTACATGCCCGGCATGTGGATTAACGCCGACGGAACGGCATCTGGTTCCGGTGGCATGAACTACTGGCAGTGGTACATCTGGACCGGTCGTGACGGAATCTACTACGACTACGGCGACGGTACGGACAAAACTTACAATGGCCTGTTCCTCGTGGGCGGCAACCCCGGAAATGTGGCCGGAAACGCGGCAAAGCTTGTGGGAACCACCACAACTTCCAAGGCAAAGCTGGTGGCAGGCGATGTCACCCATGACTTCGTGGTCAACATCAAATACACCAACTACGACGCTTCCGACGACGGTTGGGACCATTCCGACCCCAATACCGGCCTTACCGGAGAAAGCGTTCTCAAGCTAAACCGCGACACCGAATCCACGTTCCCCTTCAAGTGGAACATTTCGGCCGAAAAGATGGAATTCACCTGCGAGCTTTCCATTGCGAAGCTGGTTTCCGACTTTGAAATGGAATACCACGAGGCCGGAGAGGTTGTAGGTGAAGGTGACGAAGCCGAAACCATCACCGAGACCGGATATTACTACGGTCCTTATGCAATCGGTTACGTGAAGATGGACCTTGGCATGATTTCCGAAATCATCGGCAAGGATCTGTCAGAGGCCACATTCGAGGAGTTCTATCCCTGCGATGCGGAAGGCAACCTTCTCACCACCCGTTATGTGATGAACTGGGATACCGGGGAGCTTGAAGGTTCCGAGTTCACCGGCTGGACGGCCTTCGGCAACATCCCCGGCGAATGGGTGACTGCCGACAGCAAGGCCGGCAACTGGTCCAGCGGCGCCGCTTACTGGTGGATCAACTTCGACCAGGAGAACTACGCCGAAATCATGTGTGAGAACGCCTTCGTGATTGGTAACGGTCCCAATACCGTCCATCATGTGGGAGACGTTGTCACAAGCTACAACATGCTTTGCGACATTCCCTTCAACGTGATTGTAAAGTACGTGGAATAGCGCGCAACCCTTTTTCGGCTGCGGGGCCCTGACCGGCCCTGCAGCTGCCACTTAACACAAAACAGACCAATAATGAAATTTCGCTTGTCATTGTCTTTGATTGTCCTCTTGCTGGCGCTGGTGCAGGGCTGCAAGAAGGCGGAGCCTTCCGTAAACCCTGTCACTCCCGGTGAAAAAGAGGAGGAAAGGGACAAGGTACTCACTCCCTCGGACGTCCCCAATTATGAGAAGATTTACATGTGCTCGGAGTTCTACAAGAACGCCCGCGGCTGGGATGTGACAAGCACCTTCTACGACCCCCTTCTTCCCACAAGTTTCTACTATTTCGGCCGAAGCCGGCAAAGCGAGCATTTCATCATTTTCTGGGACAAGGACTTTGGCGACAAGAGCCCCGACGAAAGCGCCGCTCCGTATCACCTGGATACTGAAGCGTTCCTTCAGTGGTGCGAGGAAATATATGACTACTACGTAAATACCCTGAAGTTTGCCCACTATACGGCCCTTGACGAGTCTTACCTCGACAGCTACAAATTCCAGATATACCTCTGGCACCAGACCGAATGGGCGGCTTATGGCTCCGGCCCCGCCGAGGACATCACCGGCTGCCTGTGGGTTAATCCGGAAGCCGCCAACAGCCGCTCCACGGTTGCGCATGAAATCGGCCACAGCTTCCAGTTCCAGACTGCCTGTGACCTCCTGCTCAACAAGAAGGCCTCCAATGTCAACAACATCGCCTTCCGCTACAACCAGGGGCAGGGGAGCACCTTCTGGGAGCAGACAGCCCAGTGGCAGAGCTTCCAGATGTGCCCGGAAGAAACCTTCACCAACTATTACTTTTCCGTTTTCTGCGACAACGCCCACCGTCATTTCAACCACGAGGACATGCGTTACGGCAGCTACTTCTTCCACTACTACTGGGTGGACAAGTATGGCCTGGACGCAGTTGCCAACGTGTGGCGCTCGGCAGTGTCGCCAAAGGACGCCATTGAAACATATATGAGCGCATACAACCTTGACGTTGAGGCGTTTAACCAGCAGGTCTATGACTATGCGGCCCGCTGCGCCACCTGGGATTTCGGCCAGATAAAGGCAGATGGCGCAAAGTATGCCGGAGCCATTACCTGGAAGTGCACGGACGCCGGTGACGGTTACTACAAGGTAGACGACTCCAGAGCCCCGGAAGCCACCGGTTTCAATGTGATACGCCTGAATGTGCAGCCCGGTGCAGAACTCACCGCAGATTTTGCGGGTCTTGACAGTTCGGCCGATGCCGGTTGGAGGATAGGCTTCGTTTCCCTTAGTTCCGACATGTCCACGCGGACTTACAGCGAAAGCGTGGCAGCGGCCGGAGCCGAAGTCTCACTTGAATGGACCGTGCCCTCAGATGCCAGATACGTGTGGGCGGTAGTTGCCTGCACGCCGTCAAAATACTATCGTCACA
>JAILIM010000013.1 GCA_024695285.1 Bacteroidales bacterium | reverse complement strand
GGCTTCGTCCTGAGCCTTCCAGACCTCTTTGTTCTCGTAGTTTAGGCTGCGGGTGTCGGTCCAGTCGTACTCCCAGATGGCGTTGCCCAGGGAGTCGCGCTCGTAGAAGTCGGCGGGCTTGGTGGTCATCCACACGTTGTCCGGGGAGGTCTGGTTGGCCACCCAGTCGAGGATGACCTTGAATCCCTGTGCGTGGGCGGCGCCCAGCAGGGCCTCGAAGTCCTCCATCGTGCCGAATTCGGGGTTCACTGCGCAGTAGTCGGAGATGGCGTAGTAGGAGCCCAGGGAGCCCTTGCGCTCCACTTCGCCGATCTTGTACATGGGCATCAGCCAGAGCACGTCGACTCCGAGTTCCTTGAGGCGGGGGAGCTGGGCCTCCACGCCCTTGAATGTGCCTTCGGGGCTGAACTGGCGGATGTTGACCTCATAGACGACGCTGTCGTAGGTCCATTCCGGATGTGCAGATTTTGGGGTGCAGCAGACGAGGGTGAGCAGTGCTGCGGCTGCAAAGAATATCTTTTTCATATGTTACTTGAATACGTTCATGATGCTGGAGGGGCGGCCATCGGAGAGGAATGCGCCCATGTCGTAGGAACCCCAGCCGAGGGTGCTGTACACGGCCGGCTTCCACCCACCGTAAACTTCAGGTTCCCAATAAAATACACCCTTGCAGGCGGATATTTTGCGCACCCCGTCCATGAAGGCCTTCAGCACTGCGGCGGAGGCGCTTTCGGTGGCGGGCTTCACCCCCACTTCGGCCACGTAGACCGGCACGCCGTACGCTGAGGCGAGGGCGGAGATCCTGGCGAGGGCGCTGGAGTTCACCTGTTCGGCGGTCTTGCCGCTCTCGGTCTGGGGGTAGTGCGACAGGGCGACGGCGTCGAACCTGGCGCCCTGGGCCTTGAACTTCTTGAACCACCAGTCGTTGTCTTCCCAGGCGTTGTTGAGGTGGGGCATCACGGCGGCCTGCGGGAACACTGCCTTGGCGGCGTCGTAGCCGGCGTTGTAGAGCTGGACGAAGCGGGCCCAGCCGCCGGAGATGTCGCCGGAGTTGTCCCAGAGCTGCCCGAGGGGCCAGAGGAAGCCGTTGCGGGTCTCGTTGCCTATCTGTATCCACGCGGGGCTGACGCCCTTGTCTTTCAGGGTGTTGAGAACTTCGTTGGTGTGGGCTTTGATGCGGGCCGCAGTTTTGGCGGCATCGGCCTTGTCTGCCTCCCAGTCCTTAGGGAAGGTCTGCCGCGAAGGGTCGGCGAAGAAGTCGCTGTAGTGGAAGTCTATCATCAGGGCCATTCCGGCCTTGGCGGCGCGAAGGGCCAGCGCGGCCACGTCGTCCTTGCCGCTCCAGCCGCCCGTGGGGTTCACCCACACGCGGAGGCGGATGGAGTTGATGCCGCAGTCCTTGAGGACTTCGAAGATATCGGCTGGCGTGCCGTCGGCTTTCTTGAAGGTCTTGCCGGACTTTTCCATCTCGGAGGTCCAGCTGATGTCCGCGCCCTTGGCGAAACCGGGCGTCTGGACTGCCGCCGGCTGCTCCTGGGAGGGGTTTTCAGTGTTATTTCCGGATTCTCCGCCGGGCTTGCCCCCAGCCTCTCCTCCGGCCTTGCCGCACGCCGCCAGGACCAGCGCCGCCGCAATCAATGTGGTTACTCTAAGCATAGCATACAATTATAGTGAAAATAATTGTATTCTCCACATATTTCGCCCTCCGCTCCCGAAGAGAATGGATTTCTCTTCCTGAATTACTTGTTTGCCGTATCAAGGAGATTATCAAAGAATGACAGGGGGCGCTCAGAATGAAAAGGAGGAAGTCAGAATGACAGGGTAGCGGCCGGAGGAGAGGTTGCAACCTCAAACCAGTGGCCGCCCGTGGCCACTTGAACGGGGGGCGGCGGGGCACAAAAAGAGGACGTGCCACGCGGCGCGTCCTCTGTGAATTCAATTTTGGGGCTTGCTTATGCGGCGAGCTTTTCGGCGACCTTGTCGATAGCGTCCTTGACGGTTGCGATGGCGCTGGTCTCCTCATCGGGGATCTTGATGCCGAACACTTTCTCAAACTCCATGAGGAGCTCGACAGTGTCGAGAGAATCTGCACCGAGGTCGTTGGTGAAGTTGGCGGTTTCCGTCACTTCGGAAGGCTCTACGCCGAGCTTGTCGACGATAATGCCCTTTACCTTACTTACGATTTCTTCGTACGTCATAATAAATAAATATTGGTTTATAAATTTTAATACAACTTTCCAAATTAGGTTGCAAAGGTATGTAATATTATTGAGATTTGCAACCTCCGCCCTTTTCCTTAATCAGCTTTGCAAGCTTCGGTCCCACCAGCGCCGCCACGTCCGCTTCAGGCGCTGCCAGGATGCGGGCGAGCGAGCCAAAGTGCAGTAACAGACGCTCTTCCGTGCGCGGCCCCACACCAGGAATATCCCTCAGCGTGCTGTGGACTTCAGCCTTGCGCCGCAGCTGCCGGTGGAAGGTTATGCCGAAGCGGTGCGCCTCGTCACGCGCCTGCTGCAGCAACTTCAGCGCCTGCGAATTACGGTCTAAAAACAAAGGATAAGGGTCACCCACACGTATCACTTCTTCCAGCCGCTTAGCCAGGCCCACGACCATGAACTTGTCCTGCAGCCCCAGCTCGCATATTGCCTGCCAGGCGAAGCCCAGCTGCCCCTTCCCGCCGTCAATCACCACCAGCTGCGGCAGGTCGTCCGGCGCCTCCTCCAGCATGCGTGAATACCTGCGGTTCACTATTTCCTTCATGGATGCGTAGTCGTTGGCGCCTATGACAGTCTTCACCTTGAAGCGCCGGTAGTCCTTCTTCGACGGCTCCGCGTTACGGAACACGACGCACGAGGCCACCGGATTGGTGCCCTGGGTGTTGGAGTTGTCGAAGCATTCGATGTGGCGCGGCAACTCCTTCATCCCCAGGGCTTTGCGCAGCTCCTCCATCACCCCTTCGCGGAAGGCGTCCGGGTCGGTGTGCTCCCGCTGCTTCAGCGTGTTGAAATGGAACTCCTTGGCGTTCTTCGCGCTGAGTTCCAGCAGCGAGAGCTTGTCGCCGCGGGCCGGGATGGTGAACGTGACGCCGTCCAGTTCCACGTCAGGCAGGAACGGCACCACGATCTCATGCGCCAGCTCCCCGAACTTGCTCTCGATTTCTGCTATGAAGCTGCTCAGCACCGACGCCTGCTCCTCTTCGATCTGCATCTTGAAGCCGAGGTTGAGGCTCTGGATGATGGCACCGCCGCGCACACGCAGGAAGTTGCCGAAGGCGTCAGGGCCGTCGAAGACCAGCGAGAACACGTCCAGGTCCCGCTCGCCCGCGGCCGTGATTATGGATTTGGCGTAGTGCTTCTGCAGGGCCTCCACGCGCTGCTTGCAGAACTGCGCCGTCTCGAAATCGAGGGCGTCGGAGGCCTGCTGCATGGCGGCCTTGTACTTGCCTATGACCTCACTCACGCCGCCTTTGAGCAGATGGACGATTTCATCTATCCACGAGTCGTATTCCTGCTCCGAGACCTTCCCCACGCAGCAGCCCCGGCAGCGGCCGATGTGGTAGTCCAGGCACGGGCGGTACTTGCCCCGGAGAATGGCGTCGGAGTCGATTTTCAGCCGGCAGCTGCGCAGGGGCCAGTTGCGGCCGAAGAACTCCAGCAGCCCCCGGGCGTGCAGCGCGGAGCTGTATGGCCCGAAGTAACGGGAGCCGTTCTTTTCCACCCGCCGCGTCAGGAATACCCTCGGAAAGGGTTCCGAAGTCACACATATCCACGGATACGTCTTGCTGTCCTTCAGCAGTATGTTGTAGCGGGGCTTGTACTGCTTGATCAGGTTGTTCTCCAGCAGCAGCGCGTCCGCCTCCGTGTCCACCACGGAATACTGCACGTCAGCGATACGGGCCACCAGGAGCCGTGTCTTCACGGTCAGGCGGTCCGGGTCCACGAAGTACTGGTGCACGCGCTTGAAAAGGTCTTTCGCCTTGCCCACGTAGATCACCGTCCCCTTGTCGTCGTAGTAACGATACACTCCGGGACTGTGGGGCAGCAGCTCGATCTTTTCGCGTACGTCCATCTACTGCAGGAAGACTGCGGAAGCGTAGGACCCGATGGTCAATGCGGTGCCGCTGGCGGAGCAGTTGCCGTTGGACACGATGCAGTCGGTGAGCTTCATGCCGGACATTTGTACGTTCGCGGTGGCTGCGGAGAAGTTATGTACCACAAGGACGGTCTGCCCGTCACAGGACATCGTCCATGCGGCAATGGCGGAGCTGCTGGTGGAGACAGCAGTCATTTTACCCTTGGCAAGGGCTTTATAACTGTTGCGCGCCTTGGCGAAGGAGCGGTAAACTTTCAGTATGGAGCTGTCGTTGTCTGTCTGGGCTTCGACGGATATGTCGGCGCTGAGCATTGCGTTGTCGACCTTGCCGCCAAGGGCTGCAGAGGCTACGGAGCCGCTGCGCGTCCATTTAATAGGAGTGCGTATGTATTCGTCTCCTTTGCTCTTCGAGCCCCAGTAGCCAAGTTCCTCGCCCTGGTAGATGAAGGGCTTGCCGGGGGAGGTCAGGAGCACTGCGGCCGCCAGCTTCTCCTTTGCAACGTTCCTGCCGAGGTCCTGGGCTGCGCGGTCCTCATCGTGGTTGGTGAGCTTGATGGCGTCGATGAAGTCGGCACGGTACTTCTTGAACAGGCTCTGGAAGTAGAGTACGGTCTGCGCGAAATCGTCACCCTTGGCGTTGTTTATGCGGTCTTTGAGCGTGTACCAGTAATAGAAATTGAAGTTGGATGGCAGGCCTTCGTAGTATGGCGCCATCTTCTCGGCATTGTCGCACCAGGCCTCGCCGACCATGTAGATGTCGCCCTTGCCGCCGCGGGATTTGTATTTAGTGTTGCAGCGGTCGTACCATTTCTTGAGGAAGCTCACGTTGGGGGCCGTCTGGTTCTGGTAGATCCAGATCACGGCGTCGAGCCTCAGGCCGTTCACGCCCATGTCTATCCATTTGTCGGCGCTCACCGCGAGACTCTTGAAGGCTTCGGATACGTCTGCTTGGGCGTAGGGGCCGTAGTTGAGGTCGGGCATGGACTGGTCAAAGCTGGCGAAGTACCAGATGCTCGTGCCGCCGAAGGTGATGTCTGCGGCGGTGCTGCTGTTGATGGAGTAGGGCTGGCCGAAGGTCAGGCTGGTGCCGTTGCCGCCCCACTTGGTGCCGTTGTCCCAGGATGTGCTGGAGGAGCGCACGAGGAAGCCCCAGTCGGTGTCGACGTCGATGGTGATTTCGTGGATGTCAGTGCCGGATGGGTATAGGCCCACGAGGCCGGCGCTGCCTATCCAGAGCCACTTGTTGGCGGAAGGGTTGGATGACTGGGCTGCCGCCGTGGTTTCGGTCACGGTGATGGTCTTCTTGCCCCAATCGAGCTTGAAATGGAGACGGCCCTTGTAGCCGAGATCGCCGCCGGCGGCGGTGTGCCAGGTGCCCATGCCGGGGTTCTTGGCGCCGCCGTAATTGTCCACCTTGCCGGCTGCAACGTCTGCCGTGGGATTGTCTGACAGCACATAGTAGCTGCGGTAGGGGCTGTTCGCATCAGATATAGCTGCGTTGAACCATTCCCCGCGGCCGGAGTGGTTGAGGACATAGTCCATATAAATGTCGATGCCCTTCGCCCTGGCCTTGTCGATGAGATCCTGGAAGTCGGCTTCGGAGCCGAGCTTGGGATTGATGGCGTTATAGTCCAGGACGTCGTAGCCGTGGTAGGATGCGGAGGTCTGGATGGGGGAGAGCCAGAGAGCTGAGGCGCCAAGGCTCTCGAGATAATCCAGGTGCTGGGTAATGCCCTTGATGTCGCCCCAGCCGTCGCCGTCGGAGTCGGCGAAGCTGTAAACATTCAGCTGGTAGGTTATATCGGCCAGTTTCTCGCCGGTCTCGGGCTGTGTATCGCCGCCCTGGCCTTCGCCCTGCCCTTCACCATTACCGTTGCCATTGCCGCCGCCGTTGTCCGGATTCACCGGATTGCATCCCAGCGCGACCGCCAGCATTGCTATAAGTAAAAAAATCCGTTTCATAATGCAGTGTTCTACAACCCACAATAATAATAAATACTCCGCTGAAAACCAAAAAAAAGACCGACGCAGATGCGCCGGCCTTTTTCAGGGATGAGTCTGGTCTAGTTGCCGAAGACTGCGTTGAAGGTGTGGACACCTTCGGTGTAGTTGGTGGCTTTCTGGATCAGGGACATGTAGTTGTCGGCGTTTGCAGTGACACCATCCACGGAACCGTTCACAGTCACGGGGCTATCGGGGGTGCCGATGGTGATGTTCTTGGTGTTGCCGTTGAGGTGTCCGACGATGAGGCCGCACTGGACGGTGCCGCCACCGTAGAGGTGGGCAAACACCTTGCAGCCTTCGCAGATAGTGTTCTCAGCATTGCCGACGCCGCCGCAGATGCCTCCGAGGCCGCTGACTTCCTTCTTGGCCTCAATGGTGCCGTTAGCTTCGCAGTTCTTCAGGCTGTGGGTCTGGGTGTGGAAACCGTTGATGAGGCCGAAGACGGAGCTCTTGTCGGCGCTTTCAACATAGATGCTGCCGGTGTTCTTGCAGCCGTCGATGTTGTTGGTGCCGCCTGCGATACCGCCAGCGCGGATCTTGAGAAGGCCGGAGACATAGAGATTACCGCTGTTGGTGCAACCCTTGATTTCGGTCACGGAAGCGGATTCTGCACAAGGCCATGCGGACACGCCGCCGATGGTGTTGTTGGACTTCGTCATGTCGGAATCGGCAATGATATCACCTGTGTTCGAACAGTTGTAGAGGGTTGTCTCGTTCTGGTCGACGGTGGACTTTATCTTCTTCACGAAGTAGTCGGAGCCCTGGACACCTGCAGCGTGCAGGATGATGTTGATGTCGGCATATGCCTTGCTGCGGTCGGAGGCCACCATCTTGGCGAGGATGTTGCCGCTGTTGTGGCAGTTGGTGATGTCACCGCCGCTGTTGGCAACGATACCTGCTACCGGAGAACGGCTCACGGCCGCGCTCTTGTCGTGGAGGTTGTCGTAGGTGAAGCTGACGTTGGCGTTGTTCTCGCAGTCCATCACGGTAACCGCGTGGGTCGCATCGCTTACAGCGTAAACCACGATACCGGCAACGGATGCAACGGGATCATACTTCATTGAGACCTCGGTCAGGCCTTTGGTGCGCCCGAGAGGAGAACCGGCCACGAGTTTGACTTCGCCGTGGTTGGCGCAGCCTTCGACAACATCACCAACTACGCCGGCGATACCGCCGACAAAAATGGCCCAGGTGTCCTTTCCGGAAGCAAGAGCGGATATCTCACCGAAATTCTTGCAGTACTTGACTGGTCCGTATCCCTCACCGACAACGCCGGCGGCGATAGCACCGTTCTTGGTCTCGGCACCGCCCTGTCCGGCAGGACCGGACAGAGTCACGGTGGCCCTGTTGATCACGTTCTGGATTGTGCCGTAGCTCTTGCCGATAGGGGCAAGAACGGTCTTGTCAGCTCCGCAGGTTGCGTTGAAGCTGCCGTCGATGGTGAGATTCTTGATGTCGCCGCGGACAAGCGGGAAGAGCGGGAATCCGAGGGAGACGGTGATCTTGTGGTCCTTGCCGTCGAAGTTGCCGGTCATCTCGGGAGCGGGAAGCATCTGCTTGCCGCTGATGTTGATGTCGGCGCCGAGTTCGGCATCCTCAGTGGGATTCTCAAGATATGCAATCAGTTCGTCAGCGGTGTTGATGACCTTTGCACCTGCTGCGGGAGCGCCGGCCTCGATGAGGATGGTCTTGGCTGCATAGTCGAAAGTGACGTTGTAGGTTCCTGCCACGGCGATGCGGATATTGAGTCCGCCGGCTGCGAATGCAGTGCCGATGGTCGGCCTGAACACCTTGTAGGGATTGCCCACGGGATCGATGCCGCTGTCTTCATTCTCTTCGGCGCCGCCGACGCTGGTGCCCCAGTCGTGGTTCGCACGGATCTTGAATTCATCGGTGTCGGTCACGGTCAGGCCTTCATACTTCCAGATGTCGCCTTCGGTGTTGGTGAGGTCGAAGTCCTTGCCCCAGCTGGAGCTTTCGATGGTTCCGACGATGGACCATGCGGTAGGCTTCTCAGGGGTGGGAGGCTCGGGAGTCACGGCTCCGGAAGGATCGTTGCCTTCGCCCATCACGTAGAGCTTCTCTTCGGCAGCGTTGTAGTAGATGTCGTACTTGCCTGCAACGTTGACTCCGAGGTTCTTGCCGTTCTGGGTGGCTTCGACCACGGAACCGGCGTCAACCTTGAAGGGCTCCACGTCGCCTGGAGCGCCGCGGTTGACGGCCCAGTCGCTGTTGTAGCGGATCTTGAACTGGCTTTCTTCATTCAGCTCGATGCCCTTGACGGCATAGAAGTCGCCGCTCTTGTACATGATGTAGTCAGCGCGGTCGCCGCCCCATCCGGTGATGTTGCCGACCACGCCCCAGTAGCTGAGTGCGGTGCCGGCGGGCACGACGAAGAGGATTTCGTTGAGTGCGTCATACCAGACATCGTAGTTGCCGTCTGCTGCCACGCCAAGGTTCTTGCCGTTGGGAACTGCCTGGATGGGATCGGTGCCCATGATGAAGGGCTCCACGTCACCGGGAGCGCCACGGTTGACGTCCCAGCTGCTCATGTAGCGGATCTTGAACTGGTCACCAGTGTTCAGGGCCACGTTCTTGCGTACCAGCATGCCGTTTTCTTCCACCATTGCGAGGTCGGCGCTGCCGCCCCAGCTGTTGATGGTGCCTACCACGCCCCAGCTTGCGAGTTCAGCGGGCACTTCGCCGGCTGTCATGACGTAGAAGCTGAGTTCTTCGGGATTGAGATAGAGGTCGTAGGTGCCTTCAGCGGGAACTGCGAGGTTCTTGCCGCCAGCAGCGCCTGCGGTCTTGGCACCAAGTTCGACGACGAAGGGTTCGACGTCACCGGTTGCGCCGATGTTCTCGCCCCAGTCGTGGGCCTTGCGGAACTTGAACTGGTCGCTGGGTGCGAGTTTCACGTCGCGTGCCACCCAGAACGAACCGGATGCGGTCATGTCGATGTCGCCGTCCCAGTTGATGCCGGCTCCGGCAATGGATCCGGTAACGCCCCAGCCTTCGAATGCAGGGGGCTCAGGGGTGTCGGGACCGCCTTCGCCTACGAGGTGGCAGGAACCGCCGAGGGTAGCCACGACCTTGTAGAGCTTGGCTTCAGGATTCACGAGGAGGTCATAGACACCGTCTTCGGGAACTGCGAGGTTCTTTCCGCCGGGGTTGGCCTCATATTCGGTGTCGAGAGCGACGATGAACGGCTCGGTGTCACCGGTTGCGCCGAAGTTGTCGCCCCAATCCTGGTTCTTGCGGAACTTGAACTGGTCTGAAGCCTTGAGCTCAACGCCCTCGGCTACGTGCCAGGTGCCGTCGGTGGACATCTCGATGTCCTTGTTCCAGGACATGTCGAAGCTGGCGATGGCGCCGATGACGCTCCATTCGGAGACGCTGTCGAAGCCGGGATAGGTCATGAAGGCTTCAGTGACGGTGATGGTCTCGGCTGCGGGATCGTAGAGGAGGTCATAGACACCGTCTGCAGGAACTGCGAGGTTCTTTCCGCCGGGATTTGCCGTCAACGGCTCTCCGAGGCTTACTATGAACGGCTCGGTGTCGCCGGTTGCACCGCGGTTGTCGTCCCAGCTGCCGTTGTTGCGGATCTTGAACTGGTCGCTGGTCGCGAGCTTGAGGCCCTTGGCAACGTGCTTGCTGCCGTCGGTGAACATGGGTTCATCATTACCCCATGAGTTGCCGGTGCTGGCGATGGAGCCGATGACGCTCCAGGTACTCTTCTCTGTGTAGTCCTTCCAAGGGTTGCCCTGAGGCACGGGGACCTCGACGACCCAGGAGTCGATGGTGAGTACGTCCTTACTGTCGATGAAGCCGTTGATGCCGCTGTCCTTGGTGGGATCCTGGAGGGACAGGCGCACGGTCATTTTAAGGGCTGCAGTACTGCCTTCGGCTTTCCCCATGGACATGAGGGTCTTGGAAAGAGTGGTCTTGGTGATGCTGATCTTACCGTCGGAAACGTTGGAAGGGATGACCTTGTTGGCCTTCGCTCCGTCGAGTTCAACGATGGCGAAAGAGTGATACGGGGGGACATTCTTATTGAAGCCCATGTCGATGGAACCCGGAGTGAATTCGGCGGTCACGCCGTCCTCGCTGACATTGTAGCTGAGGAGCACGGGGGCAGTGCCCTTGGTCGGATCGAATACGGCGGGCTGCTCGTGGACGCAGGCGGAGGCGCTCAGGAGAGTGATGCCTGCAAGTATGTAGCTAAATAATTTTCTCATAACGATAATCTATTAATAGCCAGGGTTCTGCTCGAGGTTGGAGTTGGCCTGACGGTCGCTGTCGGGAATAGGGAAGAGGTTCCTGAAGTCTTCGACAGCCCTGCCGTCACGCACGTTGCCCTTCCACTGCCAGACATACTGGCTGGTGGTGAACTGGCCGAAGCGGACGAGGTCGTTGCGGCGCCAGCACTCCTGATAGAGTTCGCGTCCGCGCTCGTCGAGGACATCCTGGAGGGAGATGGAAGTTGCAGTGGGCACACCGGCGCGCTGGCGGACCTGGTTGTAGGCCGCAAGACCGTCGATGGTCGCTCCGCGGAGCTGGCACTCAGCAGCCATAAGGAGCACGTCTGCATAACGCATCATCGGGAAGTCGGTATCGACGGAGCCAGGTTCCTTGGCAGCTGTTCCGTCGCTCTTCATATTGAGGAACTTCATGAAGCCGAAGCCGTTGTAGAAGGAACCGATATCGTCGATATCCTTTTTCTGGTACTCTTCCTTCTGGGCCTTCTCCTTGGCTTCCCTGAGCTTCTTGCACTCTTCGTCATACTTGCCGTTGTCCTTCAGGTCCTTGATCTTGGCCTCGTCGTAGGAATCGGGGTCATCCTCGGGCTTCTCGGGCATGGCATTGATGTCAGCCATGGATTTGTCGGTGTCGTAGAACAGGTTGCGGGCGTCGGTGGCTGTGAACTTGTCCACGAACTGCGGAGTTGTACGGAGACCGCCCCAACCGGAGGAGATACCGATGGTCTTGACATTCATGTGGCCGCCGGTGGAAGCGAAGATGAGATAGTTGGTCACACCGTAGCTGGTGATGTACAGACCATCCTGCTCGACGGGGAAGATGATTTCTTCCGTGCAGCGGTCGTTGTCGGCGAGGAAGAGCTCCTGATAGGCGCTGTACTTGCCGGCGGAGGTGGTGTGGAGGCTGTAGCCGTCGTCCATGAGGTCCTTCAGCACGTCGGCGCACTTCTGCCATTGGGCGGTGCCGGAGAATACTTCAGCGTTGAGGTAGAGCTTGGCGAGGAGGAACTTCGCTGCACCCATGCCGGCATGGCCGTAGGTGACGGAAGGTCCCTCGGGCAGCTTGCCGTTGTCGATGATGGACTTGAGCTCTTTCTCAAGCCAGTTGTAGAGGTCGGCCCTCTTGGTCTGCTGGGGAATGGAACCCATCACGTCCTCGTCGGTTGAGAAAGGCACGTTGCCGAAGTTGTCGATGGCGTGGTAGTAGGCGATTGCGCGCAGCACGCGGGCTTCGTCGACATAGCGGGCCTTGAGGTTCTCGTCGACTCCGTTGAGGAGACGCATCTGGCGGATGAATTCATTCGCGGATGCCACCTGCATGAAGATACGGGACCAGAAAGCATAGATAAAGGTGTCGTTGGTGGCCCAGTTCATCCAGTGGAAATCCTTGATGGTCTGGTCGTTCCAGCCGCACACGCTCTCGTCGGTGGTGAGTTCGGAGTGGTGGTAGAGACCGCGGATATACTGGGAGGCGCCGCCGTCCACGTTGGAAATGTTGGCGCCGCCGTCCTTGCCATAGTAACCGGAGGTGGCGAAGCCCAGATAGACACCGGAGATGTAGGAATCCATCGCGGCCTGGCTGGTCAGCACCTTGTCAACGGTGTTGGCGTTAGGGTCGATAGGGGTTACGTTGAGGTCACCCACGCAGGAGCTGAATGCTGCGCAGGCAGCGATGACTCCGAGAATATATTTCAATGTTTTCATATTCGCGATGTGGGATTAGAAGTTGAACTTGAGACCGAGGATGAAGGTGCGCGGACGGGGATAGACGTTGCCGTCGATGCCGCCGTAAACCTCAGGGTCAATTCCGGGATACTTCGAAATGGTGCAGACGTTCTGCACGGTGCCGAAGATATTGAGGGATGCGGGACGGTCCTGGACGATGCTGAAGAGCTTCGGGAAGGTGTAGCCGACAGTGATGTTGTCGAGCTTGATGTAGGAACCGTCGTGCAGGAAATAGTCGGAGAAGTACTGGGCCTGCGGGAACATGGAGTTGGTAGCGCTCTGCAGGCGGTTGCTCACGAAGCTGTTGGTCCAGAGGTCCATGAGAGGCTCCTGGCCGGAAGCGACGTCGTAGTAGACCCAGTTGCCGGTGGCGGCGTGTCCGGAGAGGGCTGCCGTCCAGTTCTTCCAGGTGAACATGGTGTTGAAGCCGAAGGTCATTGTCGGGTCGGCGCTGTGGGTCATGCGCCTGTCGTCGGCGTTGATCACGCCGTCGGGACGCTTCTCGATGAAGGTGTTCTTCTTGCCTGATGCATCGACTGCCTCAGTGGTCTCGTTGCCGGCTGCATCCCTGTACCAGGACACGGTGGGCTGGTCGACATACACACCGTAGATAGGCATGCCGTTGGGGTCGTAGACCTGCTGGTAGAGGTTGAAGGAATGCAGGGGGTAACCGACCTGGATCAGCTGCACGTTGTTGCCGGTGCCGCTGCCGATGCCGCCGGTTTCGATACCTGCAGCATTCTCGTCGGAGGCGGTGAGTTTGGTCACTTCATTGTGGTTGTAGGCCATGTTGAAGCCTGCGGTCCAGCTCATGTCACGCTTCTCGATGAGAACTGCGTTGAGGTTGATCTCGAAACCGTAGTTGGTCATGGAACCGATGTTGGTGGGGAGCAGGTTGGTGAAGTTGCTCAGTGCCGGCACCGGGATGGTGTTGAGAATGTCGCGGGTGTCGCGCTTGTACACATCGATGCTGGTGGTCAGCCTGTCGTTCCAGAGACCGAAGTCGATACCTGCGTTGTAGGTCGTGGTGGTCTCCCACTTAAGGTTGGCGGAATATGCAGTCGCTGCAATAGGAGCAACATAGTCGTTGCCGCTCACGAAATAGTAGGAACCGGGGGTGTTGATCTGGAGGAACTGGGCGAAGGTGTCGTAGTAGCCGCCGATTTCCTGCTGGCCAGTCTCGCCCCAGGAGAGGCGCACCTTTGCGGTGGAAACGGGCTCGACGTTCTTCAGGAAGCTCTCGTTCTTGACGTTCCAGCCGAGGGCCACGGACGGGAAGATACCCCACTTGTTGTTCTGGAAGCGGGAAGTACCGTCGGCGCGAACCGTTGCAGTGATCAGGTAGCGGTCGTCGAAGCCGTAGTTGGCCCTGCCGAAGAAGGAGATGAGGTAAAGCTCACCGAGGCCTTCGGTGTTCTGGAACTCCTGCTTGTCGGAGATACGGTACTCCTTGGTGTGGGAATTGTTCCAGAAGTGCTGCCATGAATAACCGGCCATGAAGTCGACGTTGTGCTTCTGTGCGAAGGTCTTGTTGTAGTCGGCGTAGAACTCGAGGGTGGTGTCCCTGCGGGTAATGTCGTAGTCCTTGTGGGAACCGCCGCCGGACTCGGTGGTCCTGCGCACGGAGGCGATGGTGTTGGGCACGAATTCGACTATGCTGTTGGACTTTGCCCAGTCAAGGCCGAGGTTGAGGTTGAGCCTCAGGTCTTCGAAGCCGTGGACTTTGTAGTCGAACTGGGTATTGCCGAGGAAACGGTAGGTGTTGCCGTAGTCGATCTTGCCTTCGAGAAGGGCCACGGGGTTGGGGGTGGCCATGGTGTTGATGTTGCCTGCAGCGTCATACCAGGTGGTGTAGCCGTTGAGGTGGCCGTCGGTCTTGACGGGCTTCGTGGGGTCGAACTGGTTGGCGGCCCAGATGGCGTCCTGGTTGGCGTACTGGTTCTTGGCATACACGCCCTTGCCGTTCAGGTTGACGGTGAGGTGCTTGTCGAAGAAGCTCGGGGAGAGGTTAAGGGAGAGGGTACCGCGGTCCATCTTGGAGCCCTTGAGGGTACCGTTCTGCTCGGTGAAGCCGCCGGAAACACGGTAGGGGAGGAAGCTGCCGATCTTGCCGTTCACGGACACGTTGGCGTCGTAGCTGGGAGCCATGGTGAAGATTTCCTTCTGCCAGTTGGTGTCGGCGTTGCCGAGGGCTGCTTCAGCGGAGGAGCCGGGGCCGAGGGCGGCGGTGATCAGGCTGCGGAGCCCCTTGGCATCCATGACCGGGTTGTACTTGGCCAGGGTGTTGAGGGAGCTGGTGAAGTCGACGGCGACCTGAGGGATGGCCTGTGCGGTCTTGGAGCCCTTCTTGGTCGTGATCACGATAACGCCGTTGGATGCACGGGAACCGTAGATTGCGGTTGCGGATGCGTCCTTGAGCACGGAGAAGCTCTCGATGTCCTCAGGGTTGATGGAGGCCATAGGGTCGGCCATGGAGCCGAGGCCGTCGTTGGACACGGGCAGGCCGTCGATGACGTAGAGCGGGGTGGTGCTTGCGCTCAGGGAAGCGCCGCCACGGATACGCACGGTCGCTGCAGAGCCGGGCATACCGTCACCTGCTGTGACCACGACACCTGCGGTCTTGCCGCGGAGCAGGTCCACAGGGGAGCTGATGACACCCTTGTTAACCTCGTCTGCCTTGACCGTGGAGACGGAACCGGTGAGGTCGCTCTTCTTGACGGTACCGTAGCCGATGACCACGACGTCGTCAAGGAACTCGGTGTCCTCCACGAGAAGGATGTTTGCAGGCAGCTGGCTTGCAGTGAAAGTCTGTGTTGCATAACCGATGCAGCTGACTTCCACTACTGCATCTGCACTGGAAACGGTCAATTCGAAATCGCCGTCGAGTCCCGTCGGGGCTCCGGTGGTAGTGCCTTTTTCCATGACGGTGGCACCGATCACCGGCCCCTGTGAATCGACTACGACTCCTTTGATCCGGTATCCGTTCTGGGCGGATACGGAAGTAGCTATCAGGCTGAAAACCAAGATAGATACTGCTGTGATAAACCTTTTCATTTAGAGTGTAGTTAGATATTTTTTGGTTGGTGTATATAGAATGGAATTATTTGGTCTTGACGAGGCTGACGCTGCAGGCTCCGAGCACCAGGAAGATTCCGGCGAGCAGGAGCATCGTGCCCTGGCTGCCGCCCACCAGGCTCATCACGGCGCCGCCGGTCGCTGCCGCCACGATCTGCGGCAGGCAGATGGTGCAGTTGAAGAGGCCCAGGTAGCTGCCCATGTAGGGGTTGCCTTCGAGGGCGTTGGTCAGGAAGGTGAAGGGCAGGGCGAGCATGGCGGCCCAGGCGAAGCCGATCAGGAAGTAGCTGCCGAAGAGCAGGTACTGGTTGTGGATGAACATCACTGAGGCGAATCCCGCGGCGCCGGCGAGCAGGCTGACCACGTAGGCGAGCTTGAGGTTCTTGAAGCGGGGGATCACCAGGGCCCAGAGTATGGAGCCGACGGCCTGCACGGCGAAGAGCACGCCCACCCAGTTGCCGGCGGCCTGGTAGGCGGCGGAGGCGACGTCGGTGGTGTCCCAGCAGTTGCGGGCGATGGCACCGTTGGTGTAGGTCCACATATAGAGGAACGCAGCCCAGCAGAAGAACTGCACCAGGCCCACGGTCCAGAAGGTCTTCGGGGCCTTCAGCAGGAGCTTGAAGAGGCCTTCTTTCTTTTCTTCGGCCTTGGCCTGGTCGATGCCGTGGAACTCGGCATACTCCTTCGGGGGCATTTCCTTCACTTTCAGGAAGGTGTAGAGCACGCAGGCGATGAGGATGGCGGCGCCGCACCAGAAGCTGTAGATCACGCTGTCGGGGACCACACCCTCGGGGGCGGTGTTCGCTATGCCTATCCAGGTGAAGAAGATGGGGAAGAGGTAGCCCACCAGCGAGCCTGCGTTGCACAGGAAGCTCTGGATGCTGTAGGCTTCGGCTTTCTGCTCCTCGCCGACCATGTCGCCCACCATCATCTTGAACGGCTGCATGGCCACGTTGATGGAGGTGTCAAGGAAAATCAGCGAGAACAGGCCGAACCACATGGCGGCGTTCAGTCCCAGGAACACGTAGGCGGTCGAAAGGTTGAGCGAGCCGGCCTTTGGGAGGAACAGCATCACCAGCACGGCGATGACGGCACCGACGAGCAGGTAGGGCTTGCGGCGGCCCATCCTGGTCCAGGTGCGGTCGGACCACTTGCCGATGAGGGGCTGGACTATCATGCCCATCAGAGGGGGCAGTATCCAGAAGAAACTCAGCTGGTGGGGGTCTGCGCCTAGGGTTGCGAAGATACGGCTAATATTGGCGCTCTGAAGCGCATATGCAATCTGTACTCCGAAGAATCCGAAGCTCAAATTGAACATTTGGGCGAATGTCAGTTTCTTGATGTTGGCCATCAGTCAGTGCAATGTGTGTTAAGCCCACAAATATAATTATTTTTTTTTGATATTATAATAGTAATGGTTATGGCTCAATATTTGTGTATATTTGCAGCGTGAATCTGAAAAAGGTCATAATCGTGCTCCTGGCCGCCCTCGGTGCGGTTTCGCTCGGCGCCCAGTCCCTGGACTTCAAGAAGCCCGCGGGCTACCCGATGTATTATGAGGCCCACGACGGCGACACGACCTTCTTCGACACCATCGACCCTATCTGGGTGTTTCCCCGCGGCCGCAAGATGAAGAGCGGCGACTGGCGCAAGGAGTACCGCCTGGTCTACAACTTCAACAAGATTTACCCCTATGCCCTGGTCGGGCGCAAGTTGATGGCGCAGGTCGACAGCACTATCGCGGCCGACGTGACCAAGCGCTCCCAGCGCACCCAGTACATCAAGCAGGTCGAAAAGGAGCTTCTGGGAATGTTCACCAAGGATATCAAACAGATGACGACCTCCCAGGGCGTGCTGCTGATGCGCCTGGTCGACCGCGAGTGCGGAGTCAGTGCCTTCGATATCATCAAGGAGTACGAGAGCGGATTCGCGGCCAATTTCTGGCAGGTCATCGCGAAAATCTTCGCCCAGGACCTCAAAGCCCGCTACGAGCCCAACGGCCGTGACGCCCGGATCGAGGAACTGGTCCAGATCTGGGATTCCGGCCAGTGGGACCAGTTCTACTATTCCGTCTTCTGGGAAGCCCCCCGCAAGACAGTCATCAAGACAGACCGCCTCAAGAGCGAAGTCAAGAAAAAGCGCTAAGCGCTATTCCGCCAGCAAGTAGCCGTCTGAGATGTCGAAGAGGGCGTGGGGAGTGCCGCCGGAGATCCAGTCTTTCAGGACGATGAGGCGGGCGCCGGTGGGCAGGGCCATGTCCACGGCGTCGTGGAAGTGACCGAAGATAAAGAAGTCCACGTGGACGGCTTCCGACTGCTCCGTCGCAAAGCGGTAGAGCGGTTCGTGTTCCAATCCGTCCTTGCCGAAATGGTAGGGCTTGTGGTGCTTGCGGTTGCCGCCGGACCAGCCAAGGCCGAGGCGGAAGGCTATCCAGGGGTGCAGGGTGCTGAACAGGGCCTGAACGAAGCGGCATTTGAAGATGCTGTTCATCAGCTTGTAGCCCTTCCTGCCGCCGCCGAGCAGGTCGCCGTGGCCGAGGCAGAAGGCCTTGCCGCCGATTTCCGTCAGCTGGGGCTGCTCGCAGCGGCGCATCCCGATGCTCTCAAAGAAGGAATAGCACCAGATGTCGTGGTTGCCGGGAAAGAAACAGACCTGCACTCCGGCGTCCATCAGGGCGACGAACTTAGCCACCACGCGGGCGCCTTCCCTGGGCACTACGTCCCTGTATTCATACCAGAAATCCCATATGTCGCCCAGCAGGTACAGCGCCAGCGTGTCCTCCTCCGGAATGCCGTCCAGGAACGCCAGGAAACGCCGTTCCCGCTCCTCCGGGTCCGCACTCCGCAGCCCCAGGTGGACGTCGGCGACAAAGTAGACTTTCGTCCGCATCAGACAAGGAATATGAGCACGGCCAGACCCACGAGCGCGCAGTAGAGCCCGAACCACTTGAGCTGGGCCTTGCGCACCAGGGCTATCATCACCTTGCAGGCGAATAGCCCGGAAACGAAGGCCGCCACAAAGCCTACGGCGAGCGGCAGGAAGCCCACTCCGGAAGCCGCCATGTCGCCTCCGACGATATCCAGGAAGGCCTCACCGAGGATCGGCACCAGCACCATCAGGAACGAGAACTGCGCCATCTTCTCCCGCTTCACGCCGCAGATTAGACCGGTACTGATGGTCGTTCCGGAGCGCGAAAGGCCCGGAATCACCGCCATCGCCTGACCGATACCGACCACGAGCGCCTGCCAGAAAGAAATCCCGTTACGGTGCTCCTTCACTTCCTTCTGCCTTTTTGCCATCCAGTCGGAAAAAGTCAGCAGGGAGGCGGTCACGATCAGCGCCAGACCGACGATCAGCATCGACCCGAAGGCCGACTCGACGGCGTCTTTGAAAAACATGCCCACGATGAATACGGGAATCATTGACACACAGAGCTTTGCGATGTAGTCGGTCTCGTAGTTGTACTTTAACTTGAAGAGCCCGCACAGGAGCTCCCATATCTGCTTGCGGAACACCACTATGGTGGCCAGTACGGTGGCGGCGTGGACCGTCACTTCGAACACCAGGTCTTCCGCCGGCTCGATGCCGAGAAGCGCCTTTCCGATAGCCAGGTGCCCGCTGCTGCTGACGGGGAGGAACTCCGTAAGGCCCTGAACGAGCCCGAGAATCAATGCCTGAAACCAGTCCATAGCCTACTCCTCCTTGCTGTCGAAACGTCCCATGATGGACACCACCACCAGCACGATGCCGGCTATGATCACGAGCGGCGCAGCCACCAGCCGGCGGGCGTCGAACATGGCGTAATTGAACACATTGGGATCCGGGCTCACTCCACCCATCATCAGGATGTAACCGGCCACCATCACCAGCAGTCCGGCGAGCATGAACTTGATGCCCTTCCGGGACATTGCCATCTTTTCCATAGAATCTTAATAATATAAGCGGTCCTTGTCCAGGGACACGAGTTTATTAACCACCAGGTACGTGCTCAGCAGGCAAATCGTCACGCCGCACACCATCACTACGCCTGCCACGATAAGCAGCGACTTGAGCTCTATCACTGCGAACATCTGTGGGAACGAACGGTTCAGAAGGGCGAGCGCGCCGGAAAGCGCCGCAAGGGCCAGTACGGACGAGATAAGTCCCTGGGCGAGAGCGCCTTTCATGAACGGCCTGCGGATGAATCTGCGGGTGGCGCCCACCAGCTGCATGGTGTGCACGGTGAAGCGGCGGGAGAAGACCCCCAGGCGCACCGTGTTGTTTATGAGCACGAAGGAGATGAACAGCATCAGGAGTATGAACACGCCCAGCACCATGGAAATCTTCGTCAGGTTGTTGTTGAGCGTCTCCACCAGTGACTGCTGGTACTCGACCTCCTCCACAACGGGTGAGGCGGCGAGGGCCCGGCGCACGAAGGCTACGCTGTCCGGCGTCACGTAGTCGCCGTGGAGCGTGATTTCCAGTGACACCGGCACCGGGGCGGTCTCGAAGATTTCGAGGAAGTCGCTTCCGAGCATCTCCGCAAGCTCCGCCGCACCTTCTTCCCGGGACACCAGGTGCGTGCCCTTGATGAAGGGAAGAGTCTCGATGGATTTACGGTAGGAGGCGGCCTGCTCGTCCGTGGTGTCCTGTTTCAGGATCACGGAGAGCTGCATGTTCTCCTTGAAATAATCGGATACGGAGCGGGCGTTGACTATGAGCAGGGCCGCCACGCCGATGAGCAGGAGCACCAGGCTGATGCTGATGATGCTGGAAGCATAGGCGTTGCGCAGCCGCCGGCGGATTATCTTGTTCTCTTCTTTTTTTGCCATAATCTCCCAAATAGACTTCAAATATAGTGAATTATCGATATTTCAAAAAAAATTCTTATCTTTGTGCGAATGGCAGAAAAAGTAAATAAAGTCCTGTTTGTGAACTCCGAGATGTGCCCCTATCTCCCGGAGTCTCAAATCGCTACGATAGCCAGGGCCCTTCCGCAGGGTGTTCAGGAGAGGAAGAGGGAAATCCGTTCGTTCATGCCCCGTTATGGGTTTATAAACGAGCGTAAGAACCAGTTGCACGAAGTGATACGGCTTTCCGGGATGAACATCATCATCTCCGACGTCGACCACCCGCTGATTATAAAGGTGGCTTCTATTTCTTCCGCGCATATCCAGGTGTATTTCATCGACAATGAGGATTATTTCCGCCGCAAGCAGCTGTACGCCGATGACAACGGCATCTTTTTCCCCGACAACGACGAGCGCACTATTTTCTTCGCGCGCGGAGTGCTCGAGACCGTGAAGAAGCTCCGCTGGGCCCCTGACGTGATCCATTGCCAGGGCTGGATTTCCCACCTGCTGCCCGCCTATCTCAAGAAAGCATATAAGGACGATCCCATATTTTCTTCCAGTAAAATAGTCCTTTCCCTTTACGGCGACACGCCCGCCTCCGGGTTCCGCACCGGCTTTGCCGACAAGGCGGCCTTCGGCGGCCTCGCGGCGGCGGATCTCGCCTTCCTGAAGAAGCCGGATGGCATAAATCTTGCTAAAACCGCCATCCAGTACGCCGACGGCATTATTGTCGGCTCCCCTGACGTCGATCCCAAGCTGCTGAGGTATTGCAGGTCGCTCAAGCTTCCGACCCTCCAGTACGATGAGGCAGCCATGCAGACAGGGAGCTATATCGATGCGTACAACGCTTTTTACGACACGATCTGACGCAATGAAGTTCAAGTTGACCGGGGTAGCACTCCTGTTATGCTGCCTGTCTTGTGTGAATGTGGATCCGGAACTTGGGGGTAACCTCATTCCGGCCGACCAGACATATTTGATTTATCCCGTCGAGGCGCCCCTGCCCGCCGGCTCCGTGATGATGCTTCAGGCGGATTCCCTGTCCGGCTTTTCCCAGACGCGTATAACCATCGGAGCCATCCGTGACGATGTCTACGGCCTGACGACCCGCAGCAGCGCCATGACGCTCGTGCCCGTGCTCGACACCCTCGATTTCGGCAACCTCAAGGCCGTGAAGGTGGAACGCTTCCATTTTGCTGCGGCGTTCGACACCCTGTCCTTCTCCCGCTCCGACCAGCAGCACATCATCCAGAACGTCAGGGTCCACTCTCTCGCCGCCCCCATGTCGCCCGGCAGGGACTTCGACATCAACGGCAAGACCGTGCAGGTGGACTATTCTAAATCCATAGTGGACGGCAACCCTGTGGTCTCCGGCACCGATTCGCTGACATTCGACTTCACTGAAGAGTACGCCCGCAGGTTCCTGTCCATCACCCAGGACGACCTTTCCGACTTCGGCAAATACCAGAAGAAGATCCCGGGCATCTACATCAGCACCGACCTGCCGATGGGCCAGGGCGGCCGCATCAACATGTTCGAACTGCAGGTGGGTTACGACAGCAAAGTGAAATACGTGGTCGGCAACTACGCCCAGCTGTCGCTCAAGTGTGACTACGACTACGACGGCGTGGCAGAGAAGGATACGGCGTTCTTCTTTGCCTACGGCCTCAACGCCTTCTCCACGCTGGATTCGCTGTTCACCGTCACGTCCCGCGGCAACTACCCGGAGTACTGCCTCAACCTGACCACCCAGGAGACCGCGGCGCTCGCCGGCCCCGCTGCCGACAAGGTGCTCATCGAGGGCGGCGGCGGCCTCAAGCCAGTCATTTCTGCGCTGTCTCTCAAGCACATGGCGGAGGATATGATTCGCTCCAAAGGGGGCGTGCCCGAGGAGGCCGTCATCAATAAGGCCACCATCGTGCTGCCTTTCCCGTTCCCGGACGACTACAGGGAGATGTTCAAGTATCCTGCGGTGCTGAGTCCGACCTGTCGCATACGCCAGACCGACACTACCGTCGTCTTCGCCGGCCTGACCGATTCCAGCTCCGAGAATGAGAACCACGGCAATATCAACCGCAGCCTTCTCTGTTATTCCCCCGACATCACCTACCATCTCCAGGAGCTCCTGAAGATCCGTGAGACTCCGGAAGCGGGGGAGCCGTCCAACGAGACGTTCAAGCGCAAGAAACTCTTCGGCGGTGAATACGACATCTGGCTCATAATCAACGCTATGGAGGTGGTCGAAAGCTCCAGCAGTTCCTCCGACCTGGACGCATACTACCAGATGCTCGCATATCAGAACTATTATAATAGTATGTATTACGGCGGTTATGGCGGCTACGGCGGCTATGGCTACGGCGGTTACGGTTACGGCGGCTACGGCGGCTACGGTGACTACTACTCCAACTACTACACCTACGCCCTCATGTCCCAGTACGCCCAGGCCTCATCTTCCAGCACCTCCAAGTCCACCCAGGAGATGCTCGACAAGGACCGCTACTACTGCGCCTCCCTCCACGGCCCCACCGCCTCCGACCCTTCTTTAAGGCCCCGCCTAGAGCTAACCTTCTCGCTCGCTAAATAGCCAGCGAGAAGGTTAGCGCTGCAATACTTCGTATTTCGCAGAACGAACCTACTATCCCCCTGCACCCCCAGGGGGCTACGCCCCGCTACTTATAACGAGGGAGGCCCCTCGAGCTCCCCATAGGGCGTTCCCCCCGAAACCCCCTGACCGCTCCTGCGGCGCCGGATCCGTGAGGCGTAAATAATTGGCTGTTAGCCACTTATAAAAACCAGATTGCGCCAGATGGAGCAATCGGTTATTTTGTTATTGCTGACTGTCAGCCAGTTGTGTCTCACGGCGCTGAGGACTACCAAAAAATGTACAACGGAGAAATTTGCGCTGGTCATGTCGAAAATGTTGGGAGGAAATTTGGGGCTGGTGATGTAAGTGCGCTGAAAATGGCATAGTTAGCTGAAAAATTCCGTGTCGAAAATGTTTGAAAAATTTTCAGGAAGCACTTGCTATTTGCAAATTTTTTACTAACTTTGCAGTCCAAAATTTTAGGCCTTTGTGGGCTATCTCATTGAAGGTCAAGGATTTAGGGTTTTGTGATAATTATTTTTTAAAGTAATACAACAATGTTACAACCTAAGAGAACAAAATTTAGAAGGGAACAGAAGAACCGCATGAAGGGCAACGCCCAGAGGGGCAACCAGCTCGCTTTCGGTTCCTTCGGTATCAAGACCCTTGAAAATTGTTGGCTCACTGCACAGCAGATCGAGGCCGCCCGTCAGGCTATCTCCCGTAGGATGAACCGTGAAGGTCAGATCTGGATCAGGGTCTTCCCTGTGAAGCCTATCACCAAGAAGCCTCTCGATACCCGTATGGGTAAAGGTAAGGGTGATCCCTATGCATTCGTGGCTCCCATCACTCCCGGCCGCATCATCTTCGAGGCCGAGGGCGTGTCCCTGGAGACTGCAAAAGAGGCAATGCGCCTCGGTGCCAACAAGCTCCCCATCGCGACCAAGTTCGTCGTTCGCAGGGATTATGTCGAATAATTAAATGGAGAAAAGAAAATGAAAGCAGCAGAAGCACGCGAAATGTCTGTAGCAGACCTGCGCGACCGAATCGCAATCGAGAAAAGCAATCTCGACACAATGAAGATCAATCACGCTATTTCTCCGTTGGAAGACACATCCAAATTCAAGAAGACCAGAAAGGATATCGCTCTTATGATCACTATCCTCGCTGAAAAAGAAAAACAAAACTAAATCAGAGCTTTATGGAAAGAAATCTTCGTAAGGAAAGAATAGGAGTAGTGGTCAGCAGCAAGATGGACAAGACCATTGTCGTGGCCGTCGAGCGCAAGGAGAAGCATCCCCTCTATGGCAAGTTTGTCAAGAAGACCACCAAGTTCGTGGCACAGGACGACAAGAACGAGTGCGGTGAAGGTGATACCGTCCGCATTATGGAAACCCGCCCGCTGAGCAAGACCAAGAACTGGAGATTAGTTGAAATCGTAGAAAAAGCTAAGTAGTTATGATACAGCAGGAAACACGTTTACAGGTGGCCGACAACTCCGGAGCTAAGGAAGTCCTTTGCATCCGCGTGCTTGGCGGTACCAACCACCGTTATGCCACGGTCGGCGACAAGATCGTCGTCACCATCAAGAGCGCCATCCCCGGTTCGGACGCCAAGAAAGGCACCGTGTCGAGGGCTGTCGTCGTGCGCACCAAGAAGGAAATCCGTCGCGCCGACGGTTCCTACATCCGCTTCGACGACAATGCATGCGTTCTTCTCAACAACGCAGGCGAACTTCGCGGCACCCGTATTTTCGGCCCCGTGGCCAGGGAGCTTCGCGAGAACTATATGAAAATCGTTTCACTGGCACCGGAGGTCCTTTAATACTTAAGCATTATGAACAGAATCAAGAAAGGTGACACCGTGTATGTCATAGCCGGTAACGACAAAGGTAAGACCGGTAAGGTCCTCTCCGTCGATCCCGCAAAGGATCGCGCTATCGTGGAAGGCGTCAATATGGTCAGCAAGCACACCAAGCCGAACGCCAAGCAGCCTCAGGGTGGCATCATCAAGAAGGAAGCCCCCATTCACATATCCAATCTCAACCTCATTGATCCCAAGAGCGGCAAGCCCACTCGCGTTGGTTTCAAGGTAGAGGGCGACAAGAAAGTCCGTTTCGCTAAAAAATCCGGTGAGGAGATCAAGTAATTATGGCAAAGAAAGCAAAAGAAGTTGAGGCACAGGCCCTGCCTGCAGGATATGTTCCTACCCTCAAGAAAGTTTACAAGGAGGAGATCATCGACAAGCTGATGAAGCAGTTCAGCTACACGACCGTCATGCAGGTCCCCAAGCTTGTCAAGATCACCATCAACGAAGGTGTCGGCCAGGGCACCCAGGACCGCAAGGTCGTGGAGGAAGCCGCCGAGGAGCTCTCGCTCATTACCGGCCAGAAGGCTCTAATCACCTCTTCCCGCAAAGACGTTTCCAACTTCAAGCTCCGTAAGGGCATGCCCATCGGAACCAAAGTTACCCTGCGCAACGTCAAAATGTATGAATTCCTCGAGAAGCTCATCCGTGTGGCTCTCCCCCGTATCCGCGACTTCAACGGCATCGCCGAGAAGATGGACGGCCAGGGCAACTACACCCTCGGACTCAAGGAGCAGATCATCTTCCCTGAGATCGACATCGACAAGAACCCCCGTATCCACGGCCTCGAGATTACTTTCGTGACGACGGCCCGCACCGATGAGGAGTGCCACGCTCTTCTCGCCGCGTTCGGTCTGCCTTTCAAGAAACATAACAAATAAGATACTATGGCAAAAGAATCAATGAAAGCCCGCGAAGTCAAGCGCGCGAAACTGGTTGCTAAGTACGCAGAAAAGAGAAAGGCACTCAAGGAGGCCGGTGACTGGGCTGCTCTCGACAAGCTCCCCAAGAACGCTTCCCCCGTCCGTCTCCACAACCGTTGCTCCCTCACCGGCCGTCCGAAGGGCTACATGAGGGCATTCGGCCTCAGCCGTATTCAGTTCCGTGAGATGGCCAGCAACGGCCTTATCCCGGGCGTCAAGAAGGCAAGTTGGTAAAAATTAAAAATTCAACGATATGACAGATCCTATTGCAGATTACCTCACCAGGGTACGCAACGCCTATCTGGCCGGCAACAAGGTCGTGGAGATTCCTTCGTCCAAGATGAAGGTCGCCATCACCCAGATACTCTGTGAGAAGGGCTACATCCTCAGCTACAAGGTAGTTGAAGGTACCCCTTTCAATACAATCAAAATAGCCCTCAAGTACCATCCCCAGACCAAGGCCGCCGCTATCAAGAAGATTGAGCGCGTTTCCAGCCCCGGTCTGCGTCAGTACACCGATGTGGAGAACATGCCCCGCGTCCTCAACGGCCTCGGCATCGCCATCCTTTCCACGTCCAAGGGCATCATCACCGACAAGGAAGCCAAGGAGCTCGGCGTCGGCGGTGAAGTCATTTGCTACGTATATTAATTAAAACAAAACAGTACAGTAATGTCAAGAATTGGTAAATTGCCTGTAAGCCTTCCGTCCGGTGTCAGCGTCAAGCTTGAAGACGGCAACGTGTTGAAGGTTAAAGGACCTCTCGGTGAGATGAGCCAGAAAGTAGATCCGGACATCAAGGTCACCGTTGAGGACAATCAGATCAAGTTCGAGCGCCCCACCGACCAGCCCCGTCACCGCTCAATGCACGGTCTCTACCGCGCCCTGGTGCACAACATGGTCGTCGGTGTGTCCGAAGGTTTCACCACCCAGCAGGAACTGGTCGGCGTCGGCTACCGCGTCTCCGTCCAGGGACAGCTTCTTATCTTCTCCCTCGGTTATTCCCACGAAATCCATCTCATGCTTCCCAATGAGGTCAAGGCTGAGATTCCCGATGTCAGGAAGGGAGAGAATCCTCGTCTGGTCCTGAAGAGCTGCGACAAGCAGCTGGTCGGCCAGGTAGCAGCCAAAGTGCGTTCATTCCGCCGTCCGGAGCCGTACAAGGGCAAGGGTATCAAGTTCGTTGGAGAGCAGCTCCGTCGCAAGGCCGGCAAGACTGCATCCGCAAAATAAAAGGAGGATTGATTTATGGCACTCAATAGAATTGAAAGAAGAAGAAGGATCCACTACCGCATCCGCAAGCACGTCAACGGCACTGCAGAGCGTCCCCGTATGGTCGTTTTCCGCAGCAACAAGCAGATCTACGTGCAGGTCGTGGACGATCTCCAGGGAAAGACCCTCGTGGCTGCCGCTTCCAACGACAAGGAGCTTGCAGCGAAGACCAAGGGAATGTCCGGCATCGAGGCCGCGGCAGTGGTCGGCAAGGCCATCGCAGCGCGCGCCCTCGCCAAGGGTATCACCACCATCTCTTTCGACCGTGGCGGATATCTTTTCCACGGCAGGGTTAAAAGTTTGGCAGACGCAGCCCGTGAAGGCGGTCTCATTTTCTAATCTGTAAGACTATGGCAAATACAAACGTTAAAAGAGTAAAGACATCTGACCTTGAACTTAAGGACAGACTGGTCGCCATCCAGAGGGTTACCAAGGTGACCAAGGGTGGACGCCACTTCCGCTTCGCCGCTATCGTCGTCGTTGGCGATGAGAACGGAGTCGTTGGCTACGGTCTCGGAAAGGCAAATGAAGTCACTGCCGCTATCGCGAAGGGTGTGGAAGATGCAAAGAAGAATCTCGTGAAGATTCCCGTCATCAACACCACCATCCCCCACGAGCAGGAGGCCAAATTCGGCGGTTCCCGCGTTTTCATGAAGCCCGCAGCGCCCGGTACCGGTGTCAAGGCCGGTGGTGCTATGCGCGCCGTCTTCGAGTCCGCAGGTATCCAGAACGTTCTCGCTAAGTCAAAGGGCTCATCCAACCCTCACAATCTCGTGAAGGCAACCGTGAGCGCCCTGACCCAGATGAGGGACGCCTACACCGTGGCCGGACTCCGTGGCATTCCTATGAACAAAGTATTTAACGGCTAGGAGGACACGATTATGGCAAAGCTCAGAATTACACAGATTATCAGCAGCAACGGTGAGACCAGGCGCCAGAAGGACAACCTTCGCTGCCTCGGCATCCGCCGCATGCATCAGACCGTCGAGGTGGAGCAGAATCCCGTGACCATGGGTATGCTTTCCAAGATCGCCCACCTCGTCAAGTATGAAGTTATTGACTAAGGAGGACCGTGATTATGAAACTTGAGAATCTCGCACCTGCAGCAGGTGCAACCAAAACAAGCAAAAGACTGGGTCGCGGTCAGGGTTCCGGTAAGGGCGGCACTGCCACCCGCGGTACCAAGGGCGCACAGGCCCGCGCCGGCTACGAGCACAAGATCGGCTTCGAAGGCGGTCAGATGCCTATCCAGCGCCGTCTCCCCAAGTTCGGATTCAAGAACCCCACCCGTGTTGAGTACAAGGCCGTCAACGTCGCTGACGTCGAGGCTCTTGCCGCCCGTCTCGGTGTGAAGGAGCTTGGCGTCGAGGATTTCAAGGCTGCCGGCCTCGCCGGTAAGAACGACCTCGTGAAGGTTCTCGGCAACGGTGAAATCACCGCCGCCGTCACCGTCACCGCCGACGCTTTCTCCAAATCCGCTGTTTCAAAACTCGAGGCTGCCGGTGGTAAGGCAGTCGTTAGCGAATAAGAGCGATGAAGAAGTTTATTGAGACCATCAAAAACATCTTCAAGATCGAGGAGCTTCGCAAGAGGATCGTCTACACCTGCATACTTGTGCTTATCTACAGGTTCGGGTGTTTCGTGGTTCTTCCCGGAATCGATCCTTCGATGCTTGCCCGCTTCCAGCAGACCACTTCCGAAGGCCTCGTCGGCCTCCTGAACATGTTCTCCGGCGGCGCATTCGGCAACGCTTCGATCTTTGCACTGGGTGTGATGCCGTACATATCGGCATCCATCGTCATCCAGCTCCTGGGTGTCTTCGTGCCCTACTTCCGCAAACTCCAGATGGAAGGCGAAAGCGGACGCAAGAAGATGAACCAGATGACCCGCTGGCTCACCATCGTGATCATCTGCATCCAGGGTCCCGCCTATATGGCAGCTCTCCACGGCCAGATTCCCGGACAGGCCTTCGTGGCAGTCCAGCAGCTCGGCTGGAGCAACTTCATGTTCAACCTCGTGTCCACCATCATCCTGATGGCCGGCTCCATGTTCGTCATGTGGCTTGGTGAGCGCATCACCGACCGCGGTATCGGCAACGGTATCTCCCTGATCATTATGATCGGTATCGTGGCCCGCCTGCCTTATGCAGTCGTCGCCGAAGTCGGTGCCAAGCTCAGCACCACCAACGGAGGTATGCTCCTTCTCATCGTCGAGTTCGTGATCTGGTTCTTCGTCATCATTGCGGCAATCGCACTCGTGCAGGCCGTGCGCAGGGTCCCCGTGCAGTATGCCAAGAGGGTAGTCGGTAACCGTCAGTACGGCGGCGTCCGCCAGTACATCCCTCTGAAGATCAATGCTGCCGGCGTTATGCCTATCATCTTCGCACAGGCTCTCATGCTCTTCCCTCTGATTTTCTCCCGCTGGGATGCTACCAGAGGTCTTGCCGCTACGCTCGGAAACTATACCGGATTCTGGTATAACTTCATTTTCTTCCTCCTCGTTGTGGTCTTCACCTATTTCTACACCGCCGTCACTGTGAACCCGCAGATGATGTCGGAGGATATGAAGCGCAACGGCGGATTCATCCCCGGTGTGAAACCCGGCAAGAAAACGATGGAGTATCTGGATACGGTGATGTCGAGAGTGACCCTCCCGGGATCCATTTTCCTCGGCATCATTTCTATTCTTCCTGCCCTCGCGATTATTCTGGGCGTCAACAACTCCTTCGGAAGCTTCTTCGGTGGTACCTCGCTGTTGATTCTCGTCGGTGTTGTGCTCGATACGCTCCAGCAGGTTGAAAGTTATTTGCTGATGCGCCACTACGACGGCCTCATGAAGACCGGTCGTCTGAGCGGGCGTTCAGGTATGTAGATCTTTGAAAGAACGAAGCAAGATGGTTAAGCCCAAGACCGAGGAAGAGATAGCCCTGTTGCGCGAGAACGCCATTATCGTCTCCAAGACGCTGGCGGAGGTCGGCAAGCATGTTGCCCCTGGTGTGACCACCAAGGAGCTCAACAAAATAGCCGACGAGTTCATCCGCGACCACGGCGCTATCCCCAGCTTCCTCGGCTATGAGGGCTTCCCCGCAGCGCTTTGCATGTCCGTCAACGACGTTGTCGTCCACGGTTTCCCGTCCGACACTCCCCTCAAGGAGGGCGACGTGGTGTCCGTGGATTGCGGCACGCTCTACAAGGGCTACCAGGGTGATTCGGCATACACTTTCCCGGTCGGGGAAGTGGATGCTGAGACCCGCAGGCTCCTGGACGCGACAAAGGCATCCTTGTACAAGGGAATTGAGGCCGCTGTGGCGGGCAACCGGACCGGCGATATCGGATACGCGGTACAATCGTACGTGGAGGCGCTTGGTTTTTCAGTCGTTCGCGAACTGGAAGGCCACGGGCTCGGGCGCGAAATGCACGAGCAGCCCGGCGTGCCCAATTACGGGCGCAGGGGCAAGGGAACGCACCTCGTGGACGGAATGGTTATCTGCATCGAACCCATGATAAATGCGGGCGGGAAAAGTGTGTACCTCGACCGCAACGGCTGGGCGGTGCATACTTCCGACCATAAAAAATCGGCTCACTACGAGCTCACGGTTGTTGTCCGTAAAGGCCGTGCCGAGCAGCTGTCGACCTTCGATTTTATCGAGAAAGATCCCACGATCAATTTTTAAAGTGTTTTTTTAATGTCGAAACAGGTAGCTATAGAACAAGATGGAAAGGTCATCGAGACCCTTCCCAACGCGATGTTCAAAGTCGAACTTGAGAACGGTCACGTCCTGCTCTGCAACATTTCGGGCAAGATGCGCATGAACTTTATCCACATTCTTCTCGGCGACAGGGTACGAGTTGAAATTTCACCTTATGATTTGACCAAAGGCAGAATATCTTTCAGATACAAATAAAAAATTCACGATATGAAAGTCAAAACATCCATCAAAAAGCGCAGCGAGGATTGCAAGATAGTCCGCCGCAAGGGCCGTCTGTACGTGATCTGCAAGAAGAACCCCAAGTTCAAGATGCGTCAGGGATAATAATCAGTAACTAATTAAGTAAAGTATAATTATGGCACGTATAGCCGGTGTTGATTTACCTAACAACAAACAAGGAGAAATAGGTCTGACCTATATCTTCGGTATCGGCCGCAGCTCCGCCAGGA
>JAILIM010000011.1 GCA_024695285.1 Bacteroidales bacterium | reverse complement strand
GGGAAAAGAGCGTTCCGGCATCGTTGATGTTTACGGCGGTTTTAGTAAGGAAGATTTGGACAACGCCCAAAACGGTAACATGGATTCTTCCCGTGCGGGCAGGACGGAGCTCGCTATCACGCAGGCTGCAGCCAGCGGCGGCCAGGGCGATTCCGGCGAGGGAGCGCTGAGCGGCGTATTCTCCGTTGACGGCAACGGCCACAAGGTCGTTTTCTCCCAGGGCAACCTGCAGTACCAGGCCTCCACGAACACCTGGCGTTTCGCCGAAAAGCAGTGGACTTATGTAGGAAATGACAACAGCAAGATCGGCAAGAGCTACAGCGGCTGGATAGACCTGTTCGGCTGGGGCACCAGCGGTTACAACTGCGGGAACCTCTACTACAGGCCCTACGATTACAACTTGGAAGGCACTCCTTACGGCATGTCCTCAGGTATGGTATACGGCCCAGAGGGCCAGACCACGCTCACAGGCTCCAATGCCAAGTCCGACTGGGGCGTTTACAACGCCATCTCCAACGGTGGCAAACAGGCCGGTCTCTGGCGCACGATGACCCACAATGAGTTCGACTATCTGATATTCAAGCGCAGCACCACGTCCGGAATCCGCTTCGCAAAGGCCGTCGTCAACAACATCAACGGCCTGATTCTCTTCCCGGACAACTGGAGCAAGAGCACATACTCCATCAACAAAGCGAACGAAGAATCTGCAAACTACAGCTCCAACAGCATCTCGTCTTCCAACTGGACCAAGTTGGAGAACGCCGGCTGCGTCTTCCTTCCGGCTGCAGGAGTGCGTTACGCGGCAGACTATGAGACAACAGTAAACCTCATGGCTGCCGTTGGTACATCCGGCGAATATTGGACGGCGTCCGGAGAGGCGACTCAATCCGACGCCGGCCATCTGCTGTTTTATGAAGAGGGCTTGCAGTTCCGGTCTTGGCCCAGGTACGAAGGTCGCAGCGTACGACTTGTCCGCACCTTATAGTGATTCTGTGGAAATAACTCGCTATCTTTAAGGCGTGAAGCATCCGTTGTCCATACTAGTGGCAGCCGTCATCCTGTCGGCCGGATGCTCCGCGCCTCAATCCGAATGGCATCCGGTCACGGCCCCCGACGGCAGGCAGTGGCAGCCAATGAGGGTGGAACGCATCGCCAACCTCCACGTTCCGCGAGGCGGGCACAATACTATCGTTGCCGGAGGCGAGATAGTGGTCATCGGCGGGCTCACGGACGGTTACAAGCTGATGGAATCGGCGGAATACTACTCCGGCGGCTCATGGCACACGGTGCCGATGCTCTACCCCCACGTGAACGGCTTCCTGACGCCGCTGCCGGACGGCAGGATACTCCTTGGCGGCGGCAGCCAGGAAGACTTCGGCATAGGGCAAAGCTGGGGAATGGAAATCTACGACCCCGTCGCCCACACCTTCACTCCAGTAGGGATAATGTCGGAAAAGCGCGCCCAGTGTAATGCGCTGACGCTGCCAGACGGCTCCGTCCTCATCGCCGGCAACTGGTATGCCCCCGACAGCTACGAGACATGGAGACCTGACGGCGGCTCCCAGCCCGGCGAAGCTCTCACCCCCGGTTGGTGCCGGCCCTATTTGTTCCAGGCCTCCCCCAATGATGTGATTGCCTTCGGGCCGATAGACACGCGCGGGAACTCGAATGCCGGCCTTGTCTGCCGCCTCGGCTCCGGGACGCAGCATGTACCGATGCTCGACGACTGGTTGTTTTTCATCAATGAGTATTACACCCCGGAAGACCTACGGATCGCCGACTACACCTACCTGTTGCCAGCCAAAAACGTCGTCACGGGCGAAAGCGCCATCGTCAAAGTGGCCGACGGAGAATTCTCGTTTATGGAGCTTAAGGAGCCGCTCCCCAAGGAAGGACCGTTCGGAAACCCTGTGGGATGGTCTTTTCTCGAGGTTAACCGCACCGACCGGCTTGTCTGGCTGCAGGGTATGGACATCGTGGGACGCCAGTGTTTTGCCAAAATAGAATATGGCCCGACCCTTGAAGGCGGTAAAGCTTCTGCTGAACTGTTTTATGCTGAAATCCCGGGAGGCTTTCCGTCCAATTGCGCCAGGCTCCTGCCGGATGGCGGACTAATCATGGCTGGCGGCAACGGATGGAACGGAGACAGTGTGCCGTTAATCAACGATTACTTCAAGACCTACTCTTCAGCATATATACTCCACACGGAGCCGCAGCAGAAAGCAGGCGTCCCGCTGTGGGGCATCGTAGCAGCGATACTGGCGGGCGGCGTTGTCGTCCTTCTGGTCCTCCTGCTGCGCCGCAAACCGCAGGAACAGCCGTCCACTGCTGAAGAAGAACGAGTTGCCAACAACCTCATGGATCAGATATCGTCGATTATCCAGGAGAAAGAGCTCTGGCGCCGCAAGGATCTGAGGATTAGCGACCTGGCCGCAGAAATGGCCACCAACAAGACCTACGTCAGCCTCCTTATCAACAACATATCCGGCACCAGCTTCACCAACATAGTCAACGGCTACCGCATACGCCACGCCCAGGACCTCATGCGCGAGAACCCGGACATGCTCCTTGACGACGTCGCCGCCGACTCCGGCTTCTCTTCCTACACCTCCTTCTACCGCAACTTCAAATCCATCACCGGCCTCACCCCCCAGGAGTGGAAAAAGAAGTAGCATTTCAGCGTGTTGCCTAAGCATTTACCGGAAAAATAGTATATTTGTAATTCAGTCCGGTAACGCGCTATGCTTATGAAAAAATCCATCTTTCTTGCGGCCCTGTGTCTCTTCACCATGGTGGCCCTGCCATCCGCGGCGCAGGACGGCTCCTTCGTGTTCACGCCCCAGTGGACGGCACAGGCGCAGTTCGCGGGCTACTATGTGGCCATGGAGAAGGGGTTCTATCAGGATGCGGGGGTGAATGTGAAGATAGAGCACCCGTCGTCCACTCAGCCCGCCATGAGCCGGCTCCGGAAAAATGAATGCCAGGCCACGACACTGCAGCTCTGCCAGGCGATGGAAATTGTGGACGGCGGTATTCCCCTGGTGAACATACTGCAGACGTCGATGAACAACGGAATGGTCATCGTGTCGGCGCGGGACAAGGACCCGCTCACCCAGAAAGGCGCCAAGGTGGGCATCTGGAGCGTGGGCTTCGGCCAGCTGGCCATCTGCATGAGCATCAAGGATAACCTTGACTACGAATGGATACGCTTCGCGCAGAATGTCAACCTGTTCGTAGCCGGCGCCCTGGACGCCACCCTGGCCATGAGCTACAATGAATACTACCAGCTGGTGCAGGCGGGAATGCCTATCACGGACAGGAACGTGTACCGCTTCTGCGACCACGGCTACAACGTCCAGGAGGACGGCGTTTATATGACCCGCAGCTACTACCGGAAGCACACTGAGCAGGCCAAACGCTTTGCCGAAGCCAGCCGCAGGGGCTGGGAGTGGGCTGCGGAGCATCCTGAAGAGACGCTGGATATCGTGATGGAATACGTGGACCGCGAGCACATCGCCACCAACCGGGTGATGCAGAAGCTGATGCTGGAAGAAGTGCTGCGCCTGCAGGTGGACCGTGAGTCAAAGCAGCGCGAATTCCGCCTCCGGCCGGACATGGTGCAGCTGGCCAGCAGACTGATGGTCGACAACATGATGCTGGACCGTGAAATAACCTATGAAGAGCTTCTGCCATGAAAAGACTGTTCGCTTATATACGCCGGAAGCTTTCCATCAAGGTGAGCCTGTGGGTGGTGCTCTTTGCCGCCCTGATATTCATCACGGCCCTGAGCGGTATCTTCATACAGGCCCGCCGGGCCGTGCGTGAGGAGGCCATCAATCGCGCCACCCAGATTCTGGACAAGACTTCGCTCCAGGTGGAAGGCATACTGAACCGCGTGGAGGTGGCCACGGAAATGACCGAGTGGCTGGTGATGCGGCACCCGAACGTTCCCGACTCCATGTTCGTCTACAGCCGCGGCATGCTGGAGAACAACCCGGACTTCTACAACTGCTCCATCGCCTTCGAGCCCTATTATTTCAAGAATTACGGGCGCTACTTCTCAGCATATTCCAAGCACATCGGCGACACAATCCGCACCATCCAGGGCGGCAGCGACCACTACCAGTACTTCTACATGGACTGGTTCCTGATGCCCAAGCTGCTGGACCATCCGTGCTGGACGGAGCCCTACATGGACCTGGACGTGCCCACGAACACCAGCGAGATGGTGTCCAGCTACTGCAAGGCCATCAAGGACGACGACGGAAACATGATCGGCGTCATCAACACCAGCCTGTCGCTGAACTGGCTCTCGGAGACCATATCGGCCGTGAAGCCGTATCCCAACTCCTATAGCATAATGATTGGGCGCGGCGGCACCTACTTCGTCCACCCCGACCCGTCAAAAATCACCCGCCAGACCATTTTCACCCAGGCCATCGACCGCCCCGATACGGCTCTTGTGGCCCTTGGACACGCCATGCAGCGCGGGGAAGAGGGCGTCCGTCAGATGGACATTGACGGCAAGGACTGCTTCGTCTTCTACAAGCCCCTGGGCCAGACGGGCTGCAGCATGGCCATCGTGTGCCCGGAAAGCGACATCTTCAGCAGCTTCGACCGCCTGCGCCACGCAATCACGTCCATAGTCATCGTGGGCCTGCTCCTGATGCTCTTCGTATTCATCCGCGTCATCACCAGGGAGCTGAGCCCCCTGAACCGGCTGGCGAAGGAAGCGGAGACCATAGCCTCCGGAAAACTTGACGCAGAGCTGCCCGACTTCAAGCGCATCGACGAAATCGGCCAGCTCAGCCAGTCGTTCGGCCACATGCAGCAGTCGCTGGTGAAATACATCGACGAACTGAAGGACACCACCTCACAGAAGGCCTCCATCGAACGCGACCTCCACATTGCCAGCGAAATACAGATGGGCATGCTGCCCAAGGACTTCCCCACCGGTTCAGACCGCGACGACGTGCAGATCTACGCCTCGCTGACCCCGGCAAAGGATGTCGGCGGCGACCTCTTCGACTTCCACATCCGTGACGGTAAGCTCTTCTTCTGCATAGGCGACGTCAGCGGCAAGGGAGTGCCGGCATCGCTCTTCATGGCCGTGACCAGGTCCGTATTCCGCACCGTATCGGCCCGTGAGGACATGCCCGACCGCATCATGGAAAGCATCAACAACACCATGGCCGAGATGAACGAGACCAACATGTTCGTGACCCTGTTCATCGGCGTGCTGGACCTGGCAAGCGGCTTGATGCACTACAGCAACGCCGGGCACGACGCCCCGCTACTTGTGGGCGCAGGCGTGGGCACGCTGCCCTGCGACTCGAACGTCCCCGTGGGCTTCATGCCCGACTGGGAATACTCGCTGCAGGAGGCTGAAATCTACACCGGCACCACCATCTTCCTCTTCACCGACGGCCTGACCGAGGCTGAGGATACAGGCCACAACCTGTTCAACATACAGCGCGTCACCGAAGTCGCCGCCGAGGCCCTCTCAAAGCAGCTGCAGGAACCCCGGCAGCTAATCGCCCGGATGACCGATGCGGTCCATCAGTTCGTCGGCGACGCCGACCAGAGCGACGACCTCACCATGATGGCCATCCAGTTCATGAACCACCACCAGCATTGACCATGGCCAGAACAAGACTCAAGTATTGATAATGAAAACCTGTTAATATGAAAAATTTAGCTTGGATCTGCGCCGCGGCAGTACTTCTGCTTGCCGGTTGCAATGACTTGAAAGAGTCGCCTGAATCTTTGATTTTCCCCGAGAAGGAGATAATACTGACGGCAACCCGGGAGGGCCTTGCTCCTGGGACAAAATCCTTCCGCCAGGATGACGGATCCGTTTTTTGGGGTCCGTCCGAAGAAATCAGCGTTTTCTACGGCAGTGACTATGGCAGTGGCAGCAAGTTCGTATCGACGAACACATCCATTGCAAAGACAGTCGAATTTCAGGGCACCATTGAGACCACGGAATCTGGCAAGGAATATTGGGCCGTGTATCCTTATTCTGACTTTAATTCGTGTGATGGATCCTCAATAACCACTTTCATAGAACCCGTTCAGAGGGGTGTTGAAGGCAATTTCTCAGACAACGCCTTCCCGGCTATAGCAAAAGGAAGCTCAACCAGTTTGGCTTTCTGGAACATCTGCGGTGGCATTAAGTTCTGCGTTGCAAGGTCAGATATCAAGTCTGTGACATTCAAGGCCAACAACTATGAGTCGTTGTGTGGAGAGTCTCGGATTGCCTTTAACTCAATGGGTAAGCCGGAAGTTAAAAGTGCAGTACGCGTCAGCTTCTATGATGGAGACATTGATGAAGTTACGTTGATAGCCCCCGATAATGGCACATTCAAGGCTGGAAAGTATTACTATATAACCATGATTCCAGCCTTTCTATCCGGCGGTTTCACAATGACCTTCACGACAGAAACAAAAACAGGATCATTTAGAAGTGAGGGCGTGCAGGAGATCAAGCGTTCAACTTTCGGCGTGTTGAAATACATTGATTCCAAAGTTACTAACTGGGAGAGTACTGTGCCCGTCCCCGAATATGTAGATCTCGGCCTTTCGGTCAAGTGGGCAACCTTCAATGTCGGAGCATCAAAGCCCGAGGAGTACGGCGGCTACTACGCCTGGGGCGAGACCACCACAAAGAATTCTTACCTCGAATCCAATTACCTGTGGCTCGACGGCGGCACCATGACCAAATACAACGGCGAGACATATGTCCTTGAACTGGCTGACGATGCCGCCTATGCCACTCTCAGCGGCAGTTGGCGTATGCCCACGGAGGCGGAAATGGAAGAACTCCTCAACGGCTGCACCTGGACCTGGACGACAAAGAACGGAGTGGAGGGATACAGCATTTCCGGCAAAGGAGCCTACTCCGGCAATTCCATCTTCCTTCCTGCCGCAGGCCGCTTGAGCGGAAAGAGCAACCCCGAAGAAGGCTGGGCCGGAAGCTACTGGACATCAACACTTTACCATAACAACAAGTTCCACGCCATCCAACTTGATTTCACCTCCAAAGACACCAGCCGGCGTACGACCGACACCAGTCGCGAATACGGACTCCCCGTCCGTCCCGTCTTCTGCGAAAGCGTAACCGGCGTTTCCCTGGACAGGACGACGATGGAACTGCAGCTTGACAAAACGGAAAAGCTCACCGCCACCGTCTATCCCAGTGACGCCACCAACAAGGCGCTGGAATGGAGCAGCACCGACCCGTCCGTTGCAATCGTCGACCAGGATGGCAACGTGACCGGTCTCACTATAGGATCTGCCGACATCATCGTCACCACCGTCAACGGTGGCAAGACCGCAAAATGCGAAGTAACGGTGGTTGCACCCGACTACGAATACGTAGACCTCGGACTATCGGTCAAATGGGCCACCTTCAATGTGGGAGCCCTGAGGCCGGAGGAATATGGCAACTACCTCGCCTGGGGCGAGACAGAGCCCAAGTCGGCATATAATTGGAAAACCTACGCCTGGTGCAACGGAAGCGAGCAGACGCTGTCAAAATACAATTTCAGCGAAGAGTACGGCGTTTTTGACAACCTGTACATGCTGACAGCCAAAGACGACGCAGCCCATTTCAGGTGGAGCGGAAACTGGCGCATGCCGACGGGCGATGAGTGGTCCGCGCTGAAGAACTTCTGCACCTGGACCTGGGAAAAGCGTAACGGCGTCTGGGGATACAAGGTCAGCGGCAAGGGTTCGTATTCAGGCAATTCGATATTCCTCCCGGCCGGCGGCTTCATGTCCGGGAGCGAGCGCAGCCTTGCCGGCAGCGATGGCTATTACTGGGCGTCCGACCTCTATGAAAAAGGCGTCCCGTCCCAAGCCTTCGCATTCGGATTCGATTCTTCCGACAAGAAACTCTACGTATTGCCCCGACAGACAGGCTACCTGGTCCGTCCCGTCTATTCCGAACCCACGAGCGTTTCATGGGTGTCTCTGGACAGCAGAGTCGATTATATAACCTTCGGTGAAAGACGACAGCTCACAGCAACCGTATATCCCGAAACTGCGACTGACCAAAGGGTCACATGGTCTTCCGACAATCCCGACATCGTCAGCGTAACCCAGGAAGGAAAGGTCACGGCAGCAATGAAACCCGGCGTGGCAACCATAACCGCAACTACCGTGGATAGAGAAAGGAAAGCCAGGTGCACGCTCAGCACGATGAAAGCAGTCACTCTGGCCGACCTGGGCCTCTCCGTCCATTGGGCCTCCTGCAACGTTGGCGCCTCATATAGTGATGAGTACGGCGATTACTTCGCATGGGGCGAGACCCAGCCAAAGATCGGATACTTCCCCGGCAACTATTTATGGTACGACCAGCCAAGCACCATGCTCACCAAGTATAACGGAGATGCCGCCTGCGGCAACGTGGACAACAAGGTCATCATCGACAAGGATGACGACGCCGCACACGCCATCTGGGGCGGGAAGTGGCGTACACCCACAGCGGAAGAATGGCTGGAACTGATTGACAGCTGTACGTGGGAAACAATTGAAATCAACGGCGTAAAAGGCAAAAGGGGTGTAAGCAAGAACCCCAACTACTACAGCATCTTCCTTCCTTTCGCCGGTGGCTGTTACGGCTCCAGCGAAGCGGACGGCAAGGGCGAAGTCGGAGAGTACTGGTCTTCATCCAGGGTGCTTAACAACAATCCCCGGAACGCATACTCAGCCAAATTCTACTTATACGTGGAATCTCATATAACCGATACTCCACGCCTTACCGGATTGCCCATCCGAGCCGTGGCCGACAAGTAAACCAGAAAGGACCGGATGCAGTGAGCATCCGGTCCTTTCTTTAATAAGTCGTACGTCTAGCCGTTGAGGGAAAGGTAGTCTTTCAGGGCCTCGACGTAATTGCTGAAGGCTTCCTGACCCGAAGGGGTGATCTTGCAGGTGGTGCGTGGCATCTTGCCCTTGAAGCCTTTTTCCACCGTGATGTAGCCGGCGGCGGTGAGTTTATCTATCTGCACGCTAAGGTTCCCCGACGTGGCCCCTGTCTGCTTTTTGAGGAAGGTGAAGTCGGCTTCATCAACCCCAGCCAGGATGGACATCACGGCCAGCCGGAGCTCAGAGTGCAGAAGCGGATCTAACTTGGGAAACATACGCTACTTGTACTGAAGTTTCATGATAAATCCGGTCACGAGCAGCAGGACGCCTCCAAGGGTGAATATCAACAGCTGCGCATCGCCTTTGACCAGCATGGCGAAAACGGCACCGCCGACTCCCAGGAGGAAGCCGCCGATGATGACGGGCCAGTTTTTCAGCAGGACGCCGGACATGCATTCGGCCAGGCCCATGATGATGACGATGATGAGCGTCACGTGCATGGGAACCAGAAAGACAGCGACGGCGCTGAGGGTGATGGCGAATGCACCGAAAACGCCCCACACGCCGCTGAGCATCTTGCTCACTTCGTTCTGCGGCACGGCTTTGTTATACTTGCCCATAAATGCGGCGACAGGATAGCCGATGGCAGGCATGGCGAACCACAGGAAGTTCCATTGCGGCTTGCCCGTGAAATGCCATAAAAGATAGACGACAAGGGAGGTGACGGTGAGCAACGCACCCCAGAGCATGAAATACTTGGCGCTGTTGCTTAGGATGTCCTTCCTGCTTTTGTTGAAGGTCTCGCTGATGATTTTCAGGCTCTGCTGAGCCGTCATTTCGTTGTTCTGTTCCATTATATCAAGTGTTTAATTTGTTTTTTTGGCCAAACGCAGCTGCGCAGTCTGCCTTGTTCACGCTGCAAATATAAACAAGTTTATGATATAAACCAAATTATTGAGTGTTTTTTTTCAGATGCGCATTTGCCTATGCATGTACACGTGAAAAATGGTGACGGCAAAGCCAAGATCAGTATTGAGACTGGCGAAGACGAAGAAGGAGTCGTTTCTTCGTCTTCGCGATAGTGGTGAGCCCGTCAATTGTTATACTTGAACGCATCCCAGGCGGCGAGGCGGTTGCCGTTGAAGTCGAAGAGATAATCATTTTCCCTATATTTTTTGTCCAAACAGCCTTAGCACTTGTTGCGGAGTTCTTTCTGTGGCGCAGGTCCGAAAAAACCGCCAGGTCTTGCGCCACTGGAATGCCGTAGAAAGTCGATTTACGGCGCAGGACCCCACCATAAAACCGGACCTGCGCCATTTCGCGGCTGCAGACAGGCTCTACTGGTTCTCGACTGCCCATGACGTCCATATTGAGCCCTGCACCCACAACGGCAGCGTGTGCTCCTGGTGTATGTACGGACATTGATATAAATATCGGATGTGATGTTGCCCGGACAGGTGAGGTCTTCTGTGATGACCCCATCGCTCCTGATGTAGAAACCAATACCCCGCTGGAAGATGCGGTTGCATGGATTCAGCGTCAGTAGGCAACATTTGACGCTGAAATGCCGTACAGATGTGCTTTAAGATGCCTGTCCATTCTCATAGTATATCATTGCATAGATCGAACTTTTCTTTTATCTTGCGAAGCAAAACAGATTATTATGTCCCCTCAAGAGTACATCAATTGCGGCAAGATTGTTCACACAGACACAAGTGTAATGGTTTACAGGAACCTGTACGACTGCATCGGGCTGAACTGCAGACTATGTGAAGCTGAACGGCGCCGCCCAGTTCCTGTGCTCCGACGCGGTCTCCTTCATCACCGGCGTCGTCCTTCCGGTGGACGGCGGTTTCTCAAGTTTCAGCGGTGTTTAAAGGCCACGGAAAATCCAATTCACTCGGACTCCGGAGTGCGAGTCAGATTAATCGACATTAGCAAAGGTGCATCAAATGACCAAAGAAGAACATCAAGCCTATTATGCAAAGCGGGAACAGGAACTGCTTGATGGGTGTAAGATCAAAACCAAGGAGCAGTTTCTGGACGAATGCAGAAAGGCTGGCATAGATGCGGATTGGTTCGCCTTTACCTTTGACCGCTCAAAGCCCGTGTCGATTGACGAGGACACCGTCTATTACGGTAAGAGCGGGGAAACAATTGTTTCATATCCCTTTCACAGGTGGGATATCGCATTCCGTGAATTGCTCATCTACAAAGAAGAGTATGAGTGGGAGGCAACAGGAGCTCCGTACAGAATCACTTCGGTCAAATGGGAATCAGCCGCCAACATTACCTCCACACTTGGTAATACAATGACGCTCCACGAGTTCCGGTTTTCCGAACAGCCGGAGCATGAAATGCTCGACGACGGCTGGACATACGACCACTACGACAGGTATATGGGTTATAGCGTCTACTATAAAAATGTCTCTCTCGGCAGCGTGATGAGGAACGCCTATATTGTTTTCAGGTTCACGAAACGGACCGACAAACGCGACGCAGATACGTTTGGTTTCACAGAAGGCAAGTATCTGTGCGGGGCTTACCGTTATCCCGTGCCGCAGGATTTGCGGGAGAGAATCAGGTCTGAGCGGGATTTCCGGTTCAGGCTTTCCGATGAACTTCGTAAGACGCTGACGGAAAGGCTCGCGATGAACCTGATTGAGGATGAGTTCGAAGACCTGCGTGCGTTTCAGGATGCCCAACGGAATGCGCTAGCCGCCGTACTTAATCCGAAGATGTCCGAACGCGAACAGGCAAACGCGTTTGCGAAGGCCTCCAACAATGCGGAAGCGGGACACCCCTCAGTATACAATTATGATGGAAGCCGCAGCCACATTGTTATCCATAACAATCTTCACCGCGCATACGATCAGGCCGGGCTCAAGTGGTGAGCGTTCTTGTCCTTGACGATTCTTTGTAATTATGGCTAACAGAATACGACTGCGCCCTTGGCGAAGAATCCGCCTTCTACTGCATTCTGGGCCATATTTAACAAAAAAGGATGCCATAGAATGACATCCTATTGTGCCTCGGGCGGGAATCGAACCCGCACGGCCGTTTCGGGCCAAGGGATTTTAAGTCCCTCGTGTCTACCATTTCACCACCAAGGCGGGACGGGACTGCAAAGATACGATTTTTTTGATTAACCGCTCACAAATTTTCTTTAAGCATTTCAAGACGTCGCATATAGAGCTCCCGCAGACGTGCCACGGCATCAGCAAAGCCAAGATTCTCATCCCCGTTGATCAGCATGCCGTAGTATACCCACCTGTCGTCCGCCGGATTCCACATCGCGAAGTTCAGCTCCGCCGAAGCAGCCAGACGCCGCCCGCACTCGTCAATGTAGTCCGGCACGGCCTCAAGCGCCGGCAGCAGCTCCATGAAACGCTCCCGTACCCGCTGCTCAAACAAAGTATCCCTGAACAGGCGTAAGTACCATATTCCATAACGGTTAAGTATTCCGGCAAACTCCTGCACCGAAGTGCCGATCTGCCTGAGGCAGCAGTCGAAATCCCAGCACGGCCCCGCAACAAGCTTCCCGCCGGCATCCTTATGCATATACACGCTCGCAGGATTGCTAAGTTCCGGATTCCCCATGACCTCATAGACCAGCCAGTAATCCACAAACGAATCCACGTCTATCCACTTCGCGTAACCCGAAACAGGATCTGCAAACCCATCCGAAAAAATGGCGTCCGCAGCATCCGCAACATACTGTTTCACAGATTCAAACGCCTCCGCAGAAAGCTCATCCGGAGCAGGATACCGCACCGCAAACGGGATTCCCACGGAATAACGGCTCAGCCCGTGCGGGTCCATCCACTGCCACTCATTGTCGAAATGAAAATCCAGCTCCAGCAGATAACCGCCGTCCGCAGAAACGTCCACCCGGCTGGGATCCACATCCACCTGCTCCGCCATCAGATAGTTTCCCATATGCTTGCCGTTCAGCACCAGTTCCACCGGCACGCACCTGGGCGTCCACGCCAGCGACGTCAACGACGACACCTTCATAGCCACCAGGTTACGCATCATCGTCCGGTCCGGAAAACCAGCCAGCAGCACCCAACGCCGCCCCCCGGGCATCCCCAGCACAGGCACGCGATCCCTGAATTCCATCCGGTACGGCTTCTTATCCCACTTCCAACTCGTGTTACCGCGCCCCTTCAGGCAGCAACTGTGAGCATTCAGGTCACAATATCCCTCAGTCCCCCGGATCTTAACGACAGCATCCACCGCCATCCCTTTCGACTCCGGCAACCGCCCAGCATCCGTATCCACAAACACGACCGGCAGCCCCGTATCGACCGCCGAAGGAAACCCAGACGAGCCGCAATTAACACAAATATAGTCCGACGCCGCCCCGCCCGCGAAAACACAGACCTCCCTGGAATAAGATTCCGAACCACCTGAATCTGAAATACTTGCAAAAAACACCCCCGGAGAAACCCCCACTCTTACCCCCGTCAGGACGAACTCCCGCGGCGCCTCTCCGTTCCGCAGCCGAAGTGACACATCTCCCGGCTCTGCGCCCTCAATACGGAACTCTATTTCCGCACTCCCTCCCGCCGGAATATCCACCGCAGAAGCCGCAAGCGTCACTCGCCCGACCGGCTCCGGCACCACGTCAATCCTGTCCCGGCGGCATGCCACAACCGACAGGCACAAAACCAAAGTAATCCAGAAACGCCCCGACACCGCTACTCAGTTATGGCTTTATAGTGCTCCAGCGCAAGCGCGGAATAACAATACCGGCGCGGGCCCACGAAAGGATAGTTATCATAATGGAACAACTCCGCATCGATACCCACCCTAAGAATATCTATGCTGCCGCTACCGGCTTCAGGCCACTCGCAGCCGCGGTTATAGGCATTCGCGGCAACTCTAACCTGCTCCTCAACCGGAAGCGCCTCCAGGCCATAAGAAGAATACAGCATATGCAGGAACATCCCCAGGTATATTACCTGCCACTCACTCACTGACAGACGGTCGATGCGCGCACGCCGGGACGCAGCGCTGCAGCCGGCATCGAACCGCAGATTATAAAAGTCCGCGAAACCCAGACTATGCCACGCCTGCTCCAACTGCTCCACGAACGACGGTTTCATCTGGAAGATGCCTATGGAGAAATCCTTTCCGATCCATTCTGAAGAACAAGTGAAGCTGTTGACGGAAGTCTCCAGGACGTCGTAGATATAACTGTACCTCTGCATCTCCGGCCAAACTACGGATTCGGCGATAGCAGGATCCACCTCGAATGCCAGCCACGTCTGTTTCCAGGCCTCGGGAATAGAGTCCGGAGGAGCCGCAGCCGCCTCAGGAGCAGCCGCCACAAGCCACGAGGCAAGTATTATTGCCCTCAGGATCAAAACAGATACGTGCCGGTGAGCCAGATACCGCCGTTATGCGCGTGATCGGATCCGCAGGGAGAGATGAAACCGTAGTCGAATCCCAGCGAGAGGCGTATGCTCTTCATCATCTCCACGCCAAGATTCAGCCCGATACCTATATCGATGGGGCGGAATCCGCAGTTATTGTGGTCATACTCATAATTAAGCTTGGCCAGAATCAGGCCCATGTAAGGGCCAGCTTCCGCGAACAGTCCGAAATTATCGGACAAATCAAAAGTGTAGCCAAGATTCAGCGGGACCTCCAGATATAGATTTGACATCCGGCCGGTGTACTGGGTGCCGCAGGTGCGGTAGGCGAGCCGGCCGCCTGCAAGAGCGTACAGGCCGTCCACCAACACAGGAAAGCGGACGTCGCCGCCCAGTTTCGCCTGGAACGCAACATGGTGCGACTTATAGGTGTGCAGGCCTATTCCGCCGGTCAGGCCGAAACGTGTCTTGTCCTTTTCTTTCTCTTTCTGCTTGTCTTTCTTTTCCTGCTCTTTCTTCTTGTCCTGTGCCGACTTTTGGCTTGTCTTCTGGTTTGCCGCCGACTTCTGCGCAGTTGCCGACTTGGTCTGAGTCTGAGTAGTCTTCGCAGCCGACTTTGTCTGCGTCGTTGCCGACTTCGCCTGGGTCTGCGCTGACTTGGCAGTCGTTTTGGTTTGAGTCGTCGCCGACTTGGTCTGAGTCGTCGCTGTCTTGGCCTTGGTCTGAGCTGACTTCTGCGTAGTCTGCGTTGTCTTGGGAGTCGTCTTCGACTGGGTTACCTTCTGGGTCTGGGCGAAGCCTCCGAGCGTCACGAGGGCCAGCGCCAATATGCATAAAAACCTCTTCATATTGCGTTAAAAATACTTTTTTTCCTGCCGGTCAAGGGCAATAAAAATGAACAGCAGCACGGTGAACGCCCACAGCGACGAGCCACCGTAGCTGAACAGCGGCAACGGGATACCGATAACGGGCATCAATCCCAGGGTCATACCCACATTGATCACCAGATGCATGAAGAAACACGCGGCCACGCAGAACCCGTAGATGCGCGTGAACCCACTCCTGGCCTTTTCCGCGTCCCGCATTATCCAGAAAATCAGCAACCCGTACATGGCCAGCAGGAACACCGACCCCACGAATCCCCACTCCTCACCCACGGTGCAGAAAATGAAGTCCGTACTCTGCTCCGGCACGAAACCGAAGGTCGTCTGCGTGCCCTGCAGGTAACCCTTGCCGAACAGTCCACCGGAGCCGATAGCGATCAGCGACTGCCGCACGTTGTAGCCAACGCCCTTCGGATCCTCCCGCATCCCCAGCAGCAGCTCCACGCGCTCCCGCTGATAATCCTTCAGCACATTATTGAAAAACACGTCGGAAGCCAGGATCAGCGCCACACCGGCCACGAAACCCAGCACCGCGTTGCGTACCACGCGCCTCCGGTAGCGTAGCGACGGGGTGCGACGCAGGTAATACACCAGATAAGCCACCACGCACACCACCACCACGATCAGCGAAATCCACCAGTGCGTCCTGATAGTCAGCACGAACAGCAGAATTGCCAGTCCAAGCAGCACAATCCACCATCCGGACAGGCCCTCCCTGTAAAGCACGAAGATAAAGCCCACATACACCAGCGCCGACCCGGTCTCGCTCTCGGCAACGATGACAAGCATAGGCAGCAGCACGATCAGCACCGCCGTCAACAGATGCTTCCAGTTGCTCAACTTGAAATACGGGCGGCTCATCACCGACGCCAGCAGCAGCGACGTAGTGATCTTCGACATCTCCGCCGGCTGGAACTTCACGGGCCCGAGCTCGAACCACGAATGGGAGCCCTTCACGTTGTGGCTCATGAAGATCACCATCACCAGCAGCAACAGCACCACCCCGTAGGCCGGCCTGCTGATGCTTTCCCAGAAATAAGGATTCAGAACGAACAGAAGCACAGCCGCAAGGATCACGGCTCCGCCCATCCACAGCGCCTGCTTGCCGCTGTTGCAGCTGAGGTCGAAGATGGAGGACGGCTCCCCCGAGCGCACGGCGGCGTAGATGTTGATCCACCCGAAGAGCATTATCATCAGGTACAGGACTATCAGTTTCCAGTCCACGGTCTTCTTCAGACCCCTGTCCAGTGCACCTTCTTTCATCAGCGTATCAACTTAGTGTTTATAACCCTGCGTTCCAGGTCCTTGCGCCCTTCGGAAATCTCCCCGCGCAGGTATTTCTCCACGAGCAGCGACGCGATGGGGCAAGCCCAGCTGGCGCCGAAGCCGGCATTCTCGATATATGCAGCCACGGCAATCTTCGGATTGTCCATAGGCGCGAAGCAGATGAACACGGAATTGTCCTTGCCGTGCGGATTCTGGGCCGTGCCGGTCTTGCCGCAGATGCTGAGTCCGGGCACGTAGGCGGCGTTGGCCGTCCCGCCCTCGCCCAGGGCGTTGACCGCCTTCCACATACCCTTGACTATCACGGGAAAGTAGGTGGTATCAACCATGGTGTACTGCTTCTCGTGGTATTTCGGGTCGATTTCAAGATTTCCGGAAGACTTGACCACATGGGGAATGTAGTAATAGCCGCGGTTGGCCATAATGGCCGCAAGATTGGCAATCTGGAGGGGCGTGGTCAGTATTTCACCCTGACCGATGGACAGCGACACGACCGTCTGGAAGCGCCAGTGGCCCTTGCGGTAATAACGGTTGTAGAATGCCGCGGAGGGCACGTTTCCGCTCAGTTCCGACGGGAAGTCGCTCCCCAGCTTGCGGCCGAAGCCGAAGCTCATCACCATCTCGCGCCAGTGGGTGAACGCATCTTCCGTGGATGAGTATTCCGGGTTCTCGAGAATGCTCTTGAACACGTAGCAGAAGTAGCCGTTGCAGGACATCATGACCGCATCCTCCAGGTTCAGGGGGGAGCGGTGGGTGTGGCATCCCAGCTTGCGGCCGCTGGACGTGTAGACGTAGCCGTTGTAGCACGGATACTGCATCCAGGGCTTCAGCACGCCGTCTTCGAGCCCGATGAGGCCGTTGACCAGCTTGAACACCGATCCGGGCGGGTAGGACGCGGACACGGCCCTGTTGTAGAGCGGCTTGTGCTTGTTCTGCGACAGCTTGCTGTAGTGGCGCCCGAAGTCGGCCAGCACGTCCACGTCTATGCCGGGGCTGGACACCATGGTGAGTATTTCGCCCGTGGAGGGCTCTATGGCCACGAGACTCCCCTTCTTGCCGTCCATCAGTTTCTGGCCGTACTGCTGCAGCCAGGCGTCGATGGTGGTCGTGATGTCCGTGCCGGGCACGGCCTCGACGTCGTAGTCTCCGTCGTGGTAGGGCGCCTTCTGCCGGCCGCGGGAGTCGCGCTGGTAGATGTGCCAGCCCTTGCTGCCGCGCAGGTCTTCCTCCCGCGCCGCTTCCAGCCCGGTGCGCCCATAGTAGTCGCCGGCCCGGTAGTCCGGGTGGTCCTCAAGGAACTCGGGGCTCACTTCGGAGATGTAGCCAAGCAGGTTTCCGCCCGCGTTGAACGGATACTCCCGCAGGCTGCGCACCTGAGCCTTGAATCCGGGGTAGAGGAACTGCTCCTCGGCGAAGCGAAGGTAGATATCGGCACTGACCATCTTGAGGAAGGTCTGGGTGCGCCAGCCTATCTTCGTGCGGTACTTGTGGTAGTAGTCCATTCGCTCGCGGATAAAGTCGGCGGTGGTGTCAAGCACTGCGGCGAGCGCGAGGGTGTCGAACTCGGTGACCTCGCGCGGAGTGACCAGTATGTCGTAGCATATCTTGTTGCCCACCAGCAGCTTGCCGTTGCGGTCATAGATGACTCCGCGGGGCGGGTAAATCATCTCGCGCGTCATCGAGTTATTGTCAGCGTCGGTCTTGTAGCTCTCGTTGAGTATCTGCACGTAGAACAGCCTGCCGAGGAGTATCAGCAACACCACGGCCAGGCCAATGAGAAGCTTGGTGGATCTGTTATCGCTTTCCATAAGCTACTCTGGCCTCAGCAGTTTTGACACCAGCACGGAGACGGGAGTGCTGACCGCCAGCGACAGGAAGAAGCGCAGGAACGCGGGCCAGAAAGGCACCGTGCCGGCAGAATCCACCCACACGTAGACCAGCAGATAGAGCCCGCACATCAGCAGCGACGCAAGGGCAATCCTCAGCACGCCAAGCCTCGAAATGGAAATCACGTCCGCACGCGAGCTCATTTCGTCCCCGAACACCATGCCGTACACGGAAAAGCGCGTCAGTGCCACCGGGACCAGCGCCACCGAAGTCAGCCCCAGCATGCCGTTGCTGAAAAAGTCCACGGCGAAGCCGGTCACGAATGCCAGCAGCATCGAAGGAATGGTGCCCATCTTCAGGGGCAGCATCAGGATAATCGCAGGCAGCAGCGTAATCACCACCCAGCGCGACAGGGAGAAATAGTTGACCAGGAACACCTGGGCAATGACCAGCACCCCGCAGAGCAATATGAAACGGTAGCCTTTCATTCCTCCATCTTCCTTATGAACTCACGGTCAGGATTCTCCGCCACGATCACATAGCGCAGCGCCTTGAAATCCACGAAAAGCTTCACGTCCACCACGTTGACGGCTCCGTCGATGAGGCGGGAACCCTGGGTCACGCCGATGGGAATGTCGGCGGGATACACGTTAGAGATGCCGCTGGTGCGCACGGTGTCGCCCACGGGTACGTCAAGGTGCAGCGGGATGTCCTTCAGGATGGCGTGGTCGGTGCCGGTGCCGTCCCAGGTCAGGGGGGCTACCAGGCCCTCCCGGCCGATGCGGGCGCTGACGCTGACACGCTCGTTGAGCAGCGTCAGGCCGTAGGAATAGTGGCGGTCCACCGAATATATCATGCCCACAACGCCGTTCGGCGTTATGATAGCGCTCTGAGGCAGCACCCCGTCCTCGCTGCCCTTGTCGATGATGATATAGTTGTGGCGGGAGTTGGTGCCCATGGCCGTGACCTCGGCGGGCACGTAGTTGAAACGGGTCTGGAAATCGATTGAGTCGAGCTTGGCCATTGCCTGCACCGCCTTCTCCATCTCCTTGTAGCGCTGGAGCTCCTTGAAAAGCTCATAGTTGCGCCCGGCAAGGATGTCGTTCTGCTCACGCAGCGAGAAATAGCTGCCGATCCTGGAAATTCCTCCCCAGGTGGCGGCCATGACGTTGTGCGAGAAACGGTTTACCCAGATGTCCTGGAGGGTAGAGGAGCGCTTCAAAAGCGACACCGCGGCAATCTCCAGGAGAATGAAGACTGCCACGGTAGCGAAAACAGCAAAGACCTTTCCGCCCCGCGCCATCTATCGCATGAGGAAAGAGTAGCGGTCGGTGTTCTTGAGAGCTTCGCACGTGCCGCGGGCGACCGCGTGGAGCGGGTCGTCGCAGACGTGGAACTGAATGTTCACCTTGTCGGTCAGACGCTTGGCAAGGCCCCTGAGCTGGGCGCCGCCGCCGGAAAGGAAGATACCGTTCTCCACGATGTCGGAGTAAAGCTCCGGAGGAGTGAGCTCAAGGACGTGGAGTATGGAGGTCTCTATCTTGGCGATGGACTTGTCCAGGCAGTGCGCTATCTCGTGGTGGGGGATGGTGGCCTCGACGGGGTGCGCGGTCATGAGGTTCGGACCGCGGACCACGAAGGGCTCGGGCTCCTCGTCGAGATCGGGGATGACGGCGCCGACGGCGATCTTGATCTTTTCAGCAGTGATTTCACCCACCTTGATGTTGTGCTGCTGGCGCAGGTACTGCTGGATGTCGGACGTGAACACGTCGCCTGCGGTACGGATGCTTTCCTGCACCACGAGGCCGCCGAGGGAGATGACGGCGATTTCAGTCGTGCCGCCGCCTATGTCCACGACCATATTGCCGATAGGGGCTTCGACGTCGAGGCCTATACCGAGGGCAGATGCCATCGGCTCGAAAATAAGGTACACGTCGCGGCCGCCGGCGTGCTCGGTCGAGTCGCGGACGGCTCGGATCTCAACTTCCGTGGAGCCGGAAGGGATGCCGACAACAACCTTGAGGTTGGGGGTGAAGAGGCTGCGGTGTTTGTTGTTGACCTGCTTGATGAATCCGCGGATCATCATTTCCGCAGCGTTGAAGTCTGCAATCACACCGTCACGCAGAGGGCGTATGGTGCGGATGCCGGGGTTGTTTCTTTCGTGCATCAGTTTGGCTTTCTGGCCGATGGCGATGCACTTGCTCGTATTATTGTCTATAGCCACGATGCTGGGTTCGTCAAGCACAATCTGACCGTTCTGGTAGATGACGGTGTTGGCGGTGCCGAGGTCGATGGCCAATTCTTGGTTTAGGAATGAAAACGCCATAATCTTTCGGATAAACGGATAGTCCTACAAAATTAAGTAAATTTCCAAGAAAATCCACTAATTTTGCAAGAGATATTTTGCGATTTTATGTCCAGGCCAGTATACGCAGTTTTCGTTGCCGGAGGCAGCGGCACAAGGATGGGAGGAGACCTCCCGAAACAGTTCCTCGACCTAGGCGGAATCCCTATCCTGCAACGCTCAATTGAGCGTTTCCTGGAGGCGGCGCCCGAGTCGCACGTCATCGTGGTGCTGCCGGAAAGGCACCTGGAAAAGTGGCAGGAACTATGCCTTCGGCACGCCGCCTCTTTCCCCCAGACCATAGTCCGCGGCGGGATGACACGCTTCCATTCGGTCAAGGCCGCCCTGGACAAGGTGCCCGACGGCGCAATCGTCTCCATCCACGACGGCGTGCGGCCGCTGTTCACCCCGGGGCTGGTGCGCGCCATGCTGGACAGGATGCAGCTGCCCGGCGGCCCGCAGGCCCTCATCCCGGTCGTGCCGGTGACCGACACGCTCCGGAGCACGGACCCGTCGCTCCCGGCCCCCGACCGCAGCCGCCTGGTCGCCGTCCAGACCCCGCAAATGTTTCTCTCTAAAATCCTTAAACAGGCCTACGAACAGCCATACGACACGTCCTTCACCGACGACGCCTCCGTCGCCGAGCGCGCCGGCACCCCCATCGACCTCCATCCCGGCGAAAAATACAACCTCAAAATCACCACCCCCGACGACCTCTCCCTCGCCCGCCTGCTGCTGTAGATTCGGAGAGTTGCCGGAGGAGTGGTCGTCTGATTCAGGGTTATGGAGGCCGCAGGCCGACTCAGGGGGTTTCGGGGGGAACGCCCCCCGTCCCTTGGGGGTGCAGGGGGATAGTAGTATTTGCTGCGCAGCAGCGACTACGACTTTCCGGAATTAAAGGTTCCGGAACGTCGTGTTTTTGAAGTCTTTGACCCAGACTTGGCGGTCAAATGCCTGGTCGAGGGAAATCATTGTCTCGGTGGACTGGACGTAAGGGATACGCTGGATGGTGTTGATAATAGCTTCCATCAAGTGGTCGTTGTCGATGCAGTAAAGTTTGAGAAGAAGAGCTGCACGGCCGGTAACGAAATGGCATTCAACAATCTCAGGGATGTGCTTCAAGGCATCCACAACATCCTGGTACTTATTCGCTTCCGTCAGGGACACGCTGATGAAGGCGCAGACATTAAGTCCGAGCGCGCCGGGCTTGACCAGCATCTGGGAGCCGGTAATAACTTCGTTGTCTTCCAGCTTCTTGATACGCTGGTGGACGGCGGCGCCGGAGATGCCGCACTCGCGGGCAATCTCCTGGTAGGGCATGCGCGCATTGTTGACCAGAAACGACAGGATCTTCCTGTCGGTTTCATCGAGCTGGTAGTTCGCCATAACTATTTCTTCTTGAATCTGCGGGCCTTATGCGCCGTGGGGCTGCCTGAGGCAATTATTTCCTTGCACTGCTCCTCGGTGAGGTTCTCGGCGGACACATCCCTGGGGATGCGGTAGTTGCTGCCGGCGTGCTTGAGATAAGGGCCGTAACGGCCGTTGATGATGCTGATATCGCTTTCCGGCCACTCCTTGAGAGGGGTCGCGACAGTCTCCTTCTTGACCTTGTCGGCCTCGATCAGGGCTATGCACTCCTCGATGGAAATATGGAGCGGATCCTTGCCGCGGGGCAGGGAAACATTGCGGTCACCGGCCTTGATGTACGGGCCGAAGCGTCCCTTGGTCGCCACAACGGGCTCGCCCTCGTACTCGCCGACCGTGCGCGGCAGGTTGAAGAGGCGGGCGGCCTCCTCGAGGGTGAGGTTTTCAATGATCTGTCCCTTGTTGAGGCTTGCGGACTGGCGGTTCTCGCCGTCGCCCTTCTGGACGTACGGACCGAACTGGCCCAGGCGCGCCACTATCATCTGGCCGTCGGAAGGATCGATACCGATTTCCCTTTCGATGTGGCTGTACTGGCGGTTGCTGATGGCCTCGTCGACCTTATGGTGGAACGGAGTGTAGAAATCGGAGATGACCTTGTTCCACTGCTTCTTCCCGCCGGCAATCTGGTCGAAGTCCTTTTCGACGTTGGCGGTGAAGTCGTAGTCCATGATGTCGGAGAAACTGCCTGTCAGGTAGTCGGTCACGAGCACGCCCACGTCGGTCGGCAGCAGCTTGCCCTTCTCGGCGCCCACGAGCTCGGTCTTGGTGGACTCGGAAATAGCGCCGCCCTTGAGCACCAGGTTGCGGACCTGTACCTTGCTGCCGTCCTTGTCGCCTTTGACAAGGTAGCCGCGGGCCTTGGTCAGGGTGGTGATGGTGGGGGCATAGGTGGACGGGCGGCCAATGCCGAGCTCCTCCATCTTCTTGATAAGCGTCTGCTCGGAGTAGCGGAACGGCGGCTGGGTGTACTTGCAGGCAGCATCCACAGTCACGGCCGCAAGCGCATCGCCCACTCCCACCTTCGGGAGCACCACGTCTTCGCCCTCGTTCTCCTCTTCGTCGTCGGAGCCTTCGCGGTAGAGCTTCAGGAAGCCGTCGAACAGTACCTGGATGGACTGGATGGCGTATTTTTCGGGACGCTTGTCGATGTCGACCTGGATAGTGGTGTTGAGCACCCTCGCCTCTGCCATCTGGGACGCGACCGTGCGCTTCCATATCAGCTGGTAGAGCTTCTTCTCCTGCTGCGTGCCCTCGATTTCGGTGTTGGAAATGAAGGTAGGACGTATGGCCTCGTGGGCTTCCTGAGCGCCCTTGGAGTGCGTCTTGTACTGGCGGGCGCGGGAGTACTCCTCTCCGAAGTTGCTGTTTATGAATGTCTTGGCCGTGTTGACCGCAAGGCTGGAAAGATTAGTGGAGTCGGTACGCATGTAGGTGATGAGACCGCGCTCATAGAGCGACTGGGCAACGCGCATGGTCGTGCTGACGGGGAGGTGGAGCTTGCGGGCGGCCTCCTGCTGAAGCGTAGAAGTCGTGAAGGGAGGCGGCGGCATGCGCAGGCCTTCCTTGCTCTCCACCAGGCCCACCGAGTAGCGGGCGCCGATGCAGTCCTCAAGGAAGCGGCGGGCATCGTCGAAGGTATCGAAACGCTTGTCCAGCAAGCCTTTGACCTTTATGCCCAATATCTCGAACATAGCTTCCACACGGTAGAAGGGCACGGGCTCGAAAGCGTTGATCTCACGCTCACGGTCCACCACAAGGCGGAGGACCACCGACTGCACGCGACCGGCGGACAGACCCCTCTGGATCTTGCGCCACAGGATAGGCGAAAGCTCGAAACCCACGAGGCGGTCGAGCACGCGGCGCGCCTGCTGGGCGTTGACCAGATCCATGTCCAGGGAGCGGGGATGGTCGACTGCATACAGGATGGCGTCCTTGGTGATTTCGTGGAAAACGATACGCTTGGTCTTTTCCGGCTTGAGGCCGAGGGTCTCGGTCAAGTGCCAGGAAATGGCCTCTCCTTCGCGGTCCTCATCGGAAGCCAGCCAGATGACGGAGGCGCCGTCGGCAAGTTTCTTCAGCTCGCTGACCACGCGCCTCTTCTCGGAAGGCACCACATATTCGGGCTTGAACCCGCCCTGTATATCGATACTCAAGCTCTTTTCCTGCAAATCACGTATGTGGCCGAAACTGGACTTGACCACAAATCCCTCTCCCAGATACTTCTGAATGGTTTTCGCCTTGGCCGGCGACTCAACAATCACTAAATTCTTTTCCATAATTTCACAATATCGGCTACAAAGTTAAAACAAAACGGCTACGATTTTCCAAATTAAATAGTAATTTTGTGTTTTCAATTAATAAAAATGACTGACAAGACCAAAAAGACAATAACCAGGTGGTTCTGGATCCTGCTCACCGCACCCTTCGCCTTCGTGCTGTTGCTGTTGGTCCTCGTGGGGCTGTTTGCCAAGCTTCCTTCCTTTGAAGAACTCGAGCATCCCGACAACAAACTCGCCACCCAGGTGCTCGCCGAAGACGGCGAGGTGCTGACCACTTTCCATATCGAAAACCGCACCTACGCTTCCTACGAAGAACTGTCCGAGAACCTTGTCCACGCCGCCGTAGCCACGGAAGACGTCCGCTTCTACAAGCACTCCGGCATAGACATGAAAGGACTTGCGCGCGTGGCCGTGAAAACCCTCCTGCTGCGCGATTCCAGCCAGGGCGGCGGCAGCACCATAACCCAGCAGCTCGCCAAGACCCTCTACCCCCGCGAAGAGAACGTCGGCAAGGTGAAGATGGTCTTCACCAAGCTCAAGGAATGGATCACCGCAGTGCGCCTGGAGCGCGACTACACCAAGAACGAGATCATCGCCATGTACCTCAACTCCATCTTCTTCGGAAGCGGAGCCTTCGGTGTCAAGTCAGCCTCCGAGACCTTCTTCGCCAAGCAGCCCGCCGACCTCAACATCCAGGAGAGCGCCATGCTCGTGGGAATGGTCAACAAGCCCACCCGCTACAATCCAGTCCTCAATCCCGACAACGCCCTGAAGCGCCGCAACTTCGTCATCGGACAGATGGCCAAGGCCGGCTACATCTCCAAGGCCGACCGTGACTCGATACAGGCGCTTCCTATAGTCCTGGACTACCACGTCATGGACCACAATTCCGGCCACGCCCCCTACTTCCGCGACATGCTCAGGCGCGACATGAACGCCTCCAAGCCCCGCCGCGGCGACTACCAGTTCGAGGAAGACTATTCCGCCGACTCCCTGCGCTGGGCCACGGACGCCATATACGGCTGGCTGAAGAAAAACAAGAAACCCGACGGCAGTTCCTACAACCTCGACAAGGACGGCCTGCGCATCTACACGACCATCAACTACAAGATGCAGGTCTTCGCCGAAGAAGCCGTTGCCGAGCACCTCGGCGGCTACCTCCAGGGAGCCTTCAACAAGGAGCTCAAGGGCAAGCGCAACAAGCCTTTCGCCAACGACATAGACCAGGCCACCGTCAAGAAGCTGATGGCCCAGGCGCGCAAGTGGAGCGACCGCTGGCGCATGCAGAAGAAGGCCGGCCTGAGCGAGGACGAGATCCTGGCCCAGTTCGACGTGCCGCAGAACATGCGCGTGTTCTCATGGAACAAGAAGGGTTACGTCGACACCACGATGACCCCCAACGACTCCATCCGCTACTACAAGTCCTTCCTGCGCTGCGGCTTCGTGGCGATCGAGGCCGGCACCGGCAACGTCAAGGCATTCGTGGGCGGCCCCAACTACCGCTACTTCAAATACGACAACGTGAGCCAGGCCAAGCGCCAGGTAGGTTCGACCATAAAGCCGTTCCTCTACACGCTCGCGATGCAGGAGGGCATGTCTCCCTGCGACCGCGTGGTCTGCGCCCCTCAGACTTTCATCAACTACGACGGCTCCACCTGGACGCCCCGCAGTACCGACAAAAAGGAAATCATAGGCCAGACCGTCACCCTGAAATGGGGCCTCGCCAACAGTTCCAACAACATCTCCGCCTTCCTGATGAAGCAGTTCGGCCCCCAGGCCATGGCTCAGATGATGCACCGTATGGGCATCCACAGCCACGTCGACGAAGTCTATTCGCTCTGCGTGGGTCCCGCCGACATAGCCCTTTATGAGATGGTCGCCGCCTACAACACCTTCCCGTCCAGGGGCGTGTACGCGTCGCCGCTCTACGTGACCCGCATCGAAGACAACCAGGGCAACGTGATCACCGAGCACACCGGCACCAAGCGCGAGGCCATCAGCGCCTCCTCCGCCTTCCTGATGGCCAACCTGATGCAGGGCGTCGTGAACGGAGGCACCGGCAGCCGCCTGCGCTACGCCTACAATCTCAAGGGCGAGATAGCGGGCAAAACCGGTACCACCAACGACTGCTCCGACGGCTGGTTCATAGGCTACACACCAAAGATCACGGCCGGCGCCTGGATCGGCGGCGAGGACCGCCAGATTCACTTCAACACCCTCGACGGCTCGCGCATGGCCCTGCCTATCTGGGGTATATGGATGAAGAAGTGCCTTGCGGCCGGTATCTTCAGCGAGAGCGACACCTTCCAGGCCCCTCCCGGCACGTCCTTCAACCTTGACTGCTCCTCTTCCGGCACCTTCCTCGGCGGAGACGAGGACGTCAACGAAGCCGCCGAGACGGCCAACAACCAGGAAACCGATTATTATTTCAACTGATATGGCTAAATACAACACGATAGCCGTCATCTACGGCAGCGATTCGTCGGAGTGGGAAGTATCCTGCAGAAGCGGCGAATTCGTGGCTTCCGCCATCGACGACAGGGAATACGACGTGTATGAGATCTTCGCCCGTTTCGGCGAGTGGCAGCTCGTCGCGTGCCGCCGCAGGAATGCGATGCGCGTGACCTTCCCGGAAGGCGCCCGTCCCGAGGTGGACAAGACCGATTTCTCGGTGAACGTGCTCGGGAAGCGCGTCAAATTCGACTTCGCTTTCATAGTGCAGCACGGCGCGCCCGGCGAGACCGGACAGATCCAGGGCTACCTGGAGATGCTCGGTGTGCCGTTCAGCTCCTGCGGCTCCTACTCCAGCATGATCGCCTTCAACAAATACGCCTGCAAGTCCTACGTTCGCGGCATTGTGCGCTGCGCCCCGGACCTGTTCGTGCGCCAGGGCGACGACCTGGAGGCCTTCTGCAGGAAGGCGGCCGCCGAACTGAAGTTCCCCGTGTTCGTGAAGCCCACTCAGGGCGGTTCCAGCTTCGGAGTAACGCGTGTAGCCGAGCCTTCCGAACTGCTGTCGGCCATACAGTTCGCCTTCACCGAGGGCCCGATGGTGCTCGTGGAGCAGGGCGTCGAGGGCAGGGAGCTGACCTGCGCCGCCTGGTTCGACGGCAAGAAAGTGCGCGCGCTGCCTCCCATCGAGATAGTCAGCGACAACGAGTACTTCGACTACGACGCCAAGTACAATGGCCACAGCCGTGAGATCTGTCCCGCCCCCGTGCCTGCGGAGGTGACGGCCGACCTGCAGGAAACCACCTGCCGGCTCTACTCCTTCCTGGGCTGCAAGGGCGTGGTCCGCATGGACTACATCCTCGGTCCCGAAGGGCTCTGCTTCCTGGAAGTCAACACAATACCCGGCATGACCAGCGCGTCGCTCGTGCCCAAGATGGTGCGCGAGGCGGGTATCACCATGACTGAATTCCTCTCGCAGATTATCGACAATTCATAGTGCTTCTCTCGCAGTTCATACGCGAAAGCACGACGGCGCTCGAGGCTCTTTACCCTCCGCAGGAGGCGAAGAGCCTCGTGGTGCGTCTGGCGGGAGAGCTGCTGGGCGTCTCCTCATATGCCCACATCGTCGAGCCCGGACTGGAGGTGCCCGAGGGCCGGATTCCGGAGCTTCGGGCCGCAATGGAGCGGCTGCTGGCCGGAGAGCCGCTGCAGTATGTGCTGGGGTGGCAGGAGTTCTGCGGACGGCGCTTCCGTGTGAGCCCTGCGGTGCTGATACCAAGGCCTGAGACGGAGCAGCTGGTGGCTGAAGCGGAAAAGTATGTACGGGCTGGCCATCGTGTGCTGGACCTGTGCACCGGCTCGGGCTGCATAGCATGGAGCCTCGCGCTCGACGTTCCCGGGAGCATCGTGACCGGCGTGGACATCTCGAAAGAGGCCCTGGAGGTCGCCAGGGGGCAGTTCCCGGAAGGTGTGAAGTTTATTGAGGCGGACGTGCTGCAGGTGCCGGAGAGCTTCCCCGGGGCGCCTTTCGGCTGCATAGTGGCAAACCCTCCCTATATACGCGAAAGCGAGAAGGCTTTTATGCATCGCAACGTCCTCGAGAATGAGCCTGGACTCGCCTTGTTCGTCCCGGACGACGACCCGCTGCGCTTTTACCGCGCCATCGCTGAGTGGGCCCGGCGCTTTCTCGCCCCCGGTGGCCTCTGCATAGTCGAGATCAACGAAGGGCTCGGCACTGAGACGGCAGCGCTATTCGATGGCCTCGGAAGCACCTCGGTCATACGTGATTTTTTCTCGAAAGAGCGTTTCGTGCGCGTTGAAAAACGCCCTTAGAGCGCAGCCGGAGGCCTGTTCGCAAAAATAAGCGTTGCAAAACTTGCAACAACGGCTAATTCTTCGTCACTTTGTAGTCCTAAACTTTTGCGGCTATGAAGTACATCCATCTACTACCCGTCCTGCTGCTGGCATCCTGCACAGGCACCGTCGAAACCACCGAAGCGCCTGCTCCGGAGGAGCCGGCCGCCGAAGTGGATTTCTCCCCTTCCGGCCTTGCCAGAATGTTCTCCCGCCTGCCCCTTGAGAAGGAGCATCTGAAAGAAGTCTACGATGCCGTGGGCAACTCCTGCGGCAACGGCTATGACGAGGAATACACCATGTCCTGCCTTGTCGCCGATCCGGGCAGCGGCGTGGGCGATGCGCCCGGCACGAGGGGCAAGAGGCCCGCCTACGTAAAGCCGCTGCGCGAACTCATCCGCGACCACCTGGGCGGCATAGCCTCCACCCGCGCCGGAGCCGACGACCTGCTCGCCGCCCTCGCCAGCACCGACTGCCAGCTCTACTGGCCGTATTCAGACGGCTGGGACGGCGAGACCTTCCCCGTGATCACCTTCGACCCGGGATCAGGCCTTGAGACCAACTACGGCTACGAAATCTCCGTCGGCCCTGACGGCGCCCGCATCGTGGACTCGGTCTACGTGGACGAGGCGCTGGCCATGAAGCGGCCGGTCTGGGTGTTCAACAACAACAGCGACGCCGCATTCACGCCCCTGAGGGCTATTGAGACCACATCTTCTGCCCCGGAGCCGTCTGTCGCCCCCGCCGGCAGGCAACGCAAACTGCTGCTCAAAACTTTCAAAATGGTCAGAAATTTCGATTCCTGGTTTGGAGGAGCGAGCGAGTTCGCCATTCGCTGTGGTTCCATCGAGGGCTTCAATGCGACCACCGACGCGGAACTGAAACTCTACTACCCCAGCGTCACGGATTTCATGATTGTGGTGCGCAGGCGCGACGTCGGGAAGGAACTGCCCTACGAAGCCATCCTTGTGTCTGATTTCACTTCCCAGCTCGACAAACTGGCCTTCCTCATCGTCGAGGACGACGGAGGCACCCGCACCCAGTGGAAGGCGGAAGTGGCCGTGAAGATACAGTCAAAGGCCTACGGCGTCAGCATCGACATTCCCTACAACGAGAAAGACGACATCGTGTGGCGCGGACAGCTCTCCGCCCGCTTCTTCGAGGAAGAGGACATCGTCACCGGCCGCTTCGGAGACGTCGTGTGCAGCTTCGAACTAAACTAATCCTCATAGAGGACCGGAGGAGCCAGAGGCGGAGCCAAGCGGACAGGGCCAATGTGGGTTCCGAGGCGGGATCCTGAAGAGGAAGAGCTTTCGCGAACGGGATCCCGTGTCACATCCTTGGCCAGGAAATCGTCCAGCGAGAAAGTCTCGCCGGCCAGATCCTTGATGCGTTTCACTATCAGGATACGCTGCCAGGCAGAATAGTACGGACGGTTGTCGATCATGCAGCTGATCTCCTCCGACCTCCAGCGGTACAGGATGTAACCGCCCCCTCCCTGGAAACGGCCTATGCGGTCCGGATAGCGGGAATCCAGCGTGGAGAGCCTGTCCATATTGTCCAGAAGGTCCGCTTTCCAGGGTACGTCGTCGTAGACGGCGGACACATTCAGGCCCATCGGAACCGGCCAGCTGTGGGACGAAATAACCGTGCTCGTACTATAGGTGTTGTCCCAGTATTCATCTGTCAGACGGCCTATGCCGTGGCCTCCGAACTCGTGGATGAACGTATTGCGCCAGTCGCCGATGGTACAACCCACGGCTTCCTGCTCCGCCTGAGTGGTCGCACGCACGCCTGCCGAGACATCCGAGTCGCTGGCGGCCCTTGTGCCGGGAATGGGCCACTGAATCCCGCCTCCGTTGTAGGAATAAGGCACCAGAGCAACACAGGCGCCAAGAGATGACATATGACAGATACCGCCATAACGGGCATCGTTGATTATCAAGGCGGTGGACACTTCATTGATGTCGTGTGTGCCCAGGACCAATTCGGGAAGGGTGGCGGTGACATAACTGTAGACCAAATCGTTATCTGCAGCCATGTCGCCATAACTGTCGCTGCCCCAGCGGGTCTTGAAGTAGGTATCGACAGGCGTGGTTATGTTACCGGCACCGTCCGTGACCGAAGCTCCGGACTCATTGGACACGACAGGCAGCAGATAGACGGTGAAGTAATCCTTATAAGTCTTGTACGGTTCGGTGGCAAACAACTTGTCAACGGCACTCTTTGCCAGTGAGAGGAAGAGATCCTGCTGGCCTGCAGTGAAGCCGTCGCCCGATACTGCAAGCAGCACCGGCTTGGCGCCAGCACTGGCCTCCATGTACTTGACCAGCTTGTCGGAGGGGGCCCCGAACTCTTCATCCAGCACTATCGTGCCAAGGTCGGCGATTGCTGACCGCCTGAATTCTATCTGCTTGGAGGATGAGCGCGTCAGGATGTTGCCGGCGTCGTCTATGAAGTTTAGCGTCAAGCCGCTGGTCGTACAGGGCGCAATGGCGATGAAGTAGTCCTCACCGGCCTCGAAAGGCCCCTTGAGCTCGACTGTCGGTGAATCCGGGTACGGTGCATTACCCACGGTTCCCACAAAGGTAAAATACGAATCCGACTCCGAATCCCCGACCACATAGATTCCGCTGCCACAGATATCTTGTGACAGGGTCATCTTTACGGTATTTACCTTCGATGCGCTGCGTCCTGTGAGGCGGAAGCGGACCAGAGACATTATGTTCTTGAATTTTAATTCGCTGGACATGGCGTTGTGCTGGTCGGCAATGGAAAACAGCAACTCGGGGGCAACGCCTCCCTTGACCGCCTGCTGCTGAGGGGGTATTGAAACGCCTAGCAGGAAACCTCCCAGCGGTTCATAATACGCCGTAGCGTCGAACTGTTCTGCCGGATAGCATGCAAGATACCGCACTACGGATGAACTCGGCCGCCAGTTATAGCAGGCAAATTCAGTATAATTGGCTCCGCCTGTAGATGTGGAGAACTGTTCTCTGTAACTGCCACCGTTCGACAGAATACCTAACACCGTTATCTTGTCCCCTGCATTCCAGATCACGCTGGCGGAAGATGTACCGACGTCAAGGGTCGTACGGGTATCATCCTCACCGATGGTTGCGCGGAAGACTTTGCAGGTATCGGGCTGCTGAGGAGCTGTTTCAGGGCTTTCGACCGTGCAGGAAGCCATTGCTGCAATGGCCAGGCCTGCCAGGAATAAACGCGTTTTCATGACAGTTCTGCATCAATGGGGTCAATAATATAGTCTTCGTTGCTCGCCGACAGTATGCTGAAGGCTGTGAGCAGCGGCGCGGTTTCAAGCACCGGCGGGGTGTATTTGAGTTTCATATCAGTTGTGATATTTCAATAGTCCGTTGATGGGCTCCGCCTCGAAGCTGCCGAGGCGCAGGCCGTTTTCCGTGCAGATGCGGGAGAAGATTTCACGGCACGCAAAGCCGAAGCCGCCGACTACGCCCACTGGATAGCGCTGGGTGTCGTAGTGCCTGAGCGCCCTGTCCACGAAGGACTGGAAGTTGCCGTCCACCAGCGACTTGACATAAGGGTCAGCGTAATGGGACAGAATGAATGGGGCGAGGCTGCCGAGGAATCCGGCGGGTGCCGGGCTGCGGTACACGTTCTCCACGATTCCTGCATAAGACGCATCGAACTTCGATGCAAAATCGGCCGCGACCGCGTCAGGGACGAGACCTTTGATGAAGTCGGCAAGGAAGAGTTTTCCGAGGCACGCGCCGCCGCCCTCGTCGCCGATGATGTAGCCCCCGGAGCGCACTTTCTGGGACACGGTCTCGCCGTCGTAGAAGCATGTGTTCGAGCCTGTGCCCAGTATGGCCACGATGCCTTCCGAACGGCCGCAGACGGCACGGGCAGCCGCCACAAGGTCGTTCTGTATGTCGATTTCTCCGACCTTTACGAGCTCACGTATGCGGCTCTCCAGCGCCTCGCGCACCGGTGGCGTAACTATGCCTGCCACATAGAGATAGATGCCTTCGAGCTCCGGACGGCCGAGGGCTTCGAGCGCGCCGCTGAGCACCTCCAGAACGTGGTCGAGGGGCATTGTGGACACGTTCATCCCGGGGAACAGGCGTGCCTGAGCAGGGGCCGTTCCCATGATGCGCCAGTCGCTCTTGGTGGCGCCGCTTTCTACGATTATCTTCATTTGCGTTTCCAGGCTTCCACCGCCTCGCGGACGTGGCCGTGGCGGAGAAGCAGCTCGCGGGCTTGCTCGTAATCGGTGATGCCGGTGGCGTCCATTATCATCCTTGCGCCGCGGTCCACCAGCTTGCTGTTGGTCAGTTCCATATCCACCATCTTGCTGCCCTTGACGTGGCCGAGCCGTATCATGGTGGCGGTGGATATCATATTGAGTATCAGTTTTGTGGCCGTGCCGGCCTTCATGCGGGTGCTGCCGGTGACGAACTCCGGGCCGACGACGGCGACAACGGGCATTTCGGCGGCGGCGGCCAGCGGCGAGTCTTCGTTGCAGGTGATGCAGCCGGTCAGCAGGCCCTTTTCGCTGGCGGACCTGACGGCGCCGAGGACGTAGGGGGTGGTTCCGGACGCAGCGATTCCTACCACGGTATCGTCGGCTGTGGGGGCAAAGGCTTCGATGTCTTTCCAGCCCTGCAGGGCGTCGTCCTCGGCACCTTCCACGGCGCAGCGGATGGCTCCGTCGCCGCCGGCAATGAGTCCGATGAACTTGTCGCGAACGCCGTAGGTGGGGGGTATTTCGGAGGCGTCGACCACGCCCAGACGGCCGCTGGTGCCGGCTCCGGTGTAGAATACCCTGCCGCCGCGCTTCATCCGGGCCACGATTCCGTCAACCAGCCGCTCTATAGAGGGTATGGCCTGCGCCACCGCGTCCGTGACCATACGATCTTCGGAATTGATGCCCTCCAGCAGTTCGCCTGTGGACATACGGTCGAGGTGGGCGTAGTGGGAATCCTGCTCGGTGGTGCGCATCAGACTTCGGGGGCGGTGGCGAACTCGTGGAGGAAACGCATGTCGTTCTCGAAATAGTGGCGGAGGTCGTTGACCCTCCACTTGAGCATCGCGATGCGCTCAAGTCCCATTCCGAAGGCGAAGCCGCTGTAGCGCTTCGAGTCTATGCCGCTGGCTTCCAGCACGTTGGGATCAACCATGCCGCAGCCGAGGATTTCCAGCCAGCCGGTGCCCTTGCAGATGTTGCAGCCCTTGCCGTGGCAGATGTTGCAGCTCACGTCCACCTCTGCGGACGGCTCCGTGAACGGGAAATAGCTGGGGCGCATGCGGATCTGGGTGTCGGGGCCGAACATTTCGCGGGCGAAGAGAAGTATGGCCTGCTTGAGGTCTGCGAAGGTCACGCCCTCGTCGATGTAGAGGCCCTCGACCTGGTGGAAGATGCAGTGCGCGCGGGCACTGATTGCCTCATTGCGGAACACGCGTCCCGGGCAGATTACGCGGATGGGCACGTCCATCTTCTCCATGGTGCGCACCTGCACGCTGGATGTGTGGGTGCGGAGGAGAAGCGGGTTGAGGTGTCCGGCGGACACGAAGAAGGTGTCCTGCATGTCGCGGGCGGGGTGGTTCGCAGGGAAGTTGAGGGCCTCGAACACGTGATAGTCGTCTTCGATTTCGGGGCCTTCGGCGACATCGTATCCGAATTTGCGGAAGATGTCGACGATCTCCTGGCGCACGATGCTGACAGGGTGGCGGCTGCCCAGCTCGAAGGGGTCGCCGGGCATGCTCAGGTCGGCCTTGGGGCCGTCTGATGCGCCGGTGTCGGTGAGGGTTGCCTTGAGCTCCTCGATGCGGGCCTGAGCCTTCTGCTTCAGCTCGTTGAGGGCCTTGCCGAATTCGGCCTTCTGGGCCTTGTCGATGGTGCGGAACTCGTCGAACATCGCGGTGAGTTCGCCCTTTTTGCCGAGGAAGCGCACGCGGGCCTCTTCGACTTCCTTCTGCGTTTTGCACTTGAGCGCTTCAAGCTCGCCCAGTATCCTGTCTATGTCTTCTCTTTTCATACGCTATTTGTTCTTCTTGGCTGCGCGCTTCTCGCGCATCTTCTTGTCGCGGGCTGCGCCGGACTTGAGGTATTTGTTCCACTGCTCCTCGGTGAACACCTTGTGCAGGGCGTTGTACATCTGCTCCATCCACTTGTCCTGCACGTCGTAGAACAGGTCGGGGTTGGACATCTTGGCCGCGGACATGGAGGCGAATTCGTCCTGCATCGCCTTGTAGTCATGGGTGTAGATGCTGTCTACATAGAAGATCTGCCAGTCTTCCAGCTTCAGCTGCTCGGTCATGCGGTCGATCTGCGACTGGATGGCCTCGTAGAACTCCTTTTCCTTTTGTTCGGGCGTCTTGTTCTCCTGCGCCGCGCACAGCACGGGCATGAGGAACAGCGCGATGATAACGATATACTTTCTCATATGAATTGCAAAGTTAGCAAAAAAGCCGTAAGTTTGTACTTATGAAAGCTTATCAACTTGTTATTGCGCTCGCGACAGCCGCGATGGCGCTCTCTTTCAGGGCCGATGCCTGTTCCAACATTATTGTCAGCCCCGGCGCCAGCGTCGACGGCTCCTCCATGGTGTCGTACGCCGCCGATTCCCACTGGCTCTTCGGCGAGCTGTATTTCCGCAAGGCCGGAAACTGGAAGCCGGGTTCGCGCCTGGCCATCTACGAATGGGACTCCAACAAACCCCTGGGCGATATTGCACAGGTCCGCAGCACCTTCCAGACGGTGGGCAACATGAACGTACACCAGCTGATCATCGGCGAAACCACCTGGGGCGGCCGCGAGGAGCAGGTCGACACCAACGGCGTCATGGACTACGGTTCCCTCATATACATAGCGCTCCAGCGTGCCTCCACGGCGCGCGAGGCCATCCAGGTCATAGTGGACCTGGCCAACGAGTACGGCTACCCCTCCGAGGGCGAATCCTTCTCCATCGCCGACCCCAAAGAGGCCTGGGTGATGGACCTGGTGGGCAAGGGCTCCGACAACAAGGGCATCGTTTGGGTGGCGCGCCGCGTTCCCGACGGATACATCTGCGCGCACGCCAACCAGTGCCGCATCACGCGCTTCCCCTGGAACGACCCTGAGAACTGCCTGTACGCTCCCGACGTGGCCGAATTCGCCCGCAGCAAGGGCTGGTACAGCGGCTCCGACGAGGACTTCAGCTTCCGCGATGCATATAACCCGCTCGACTTCGGCGGCGCCCGTGCCTGCGACGCCCGCGCCTGGGCGGCCTTCAATATCCTCTGCGACGGTCAGTTCACCTACGAGGAGAACGGCGCCGAGGTCACCCGCCCCGCCTCCGACTGGCTGGAGTACGCGATGGGCTACGACATGAAGGGCGAGATG
>JAILIM010000105.1 GCA_024695285.1 Bacteroidales bacterium | reverse complement strand
CGCATCTGGTGCAGCGCCCATCTCCTGAATTCCTGTTCTCTTTCAGCGATTTTCCGGAGCTGGAGCACCTGCGCAACGTGCAGGGATGCGCCATAGACAAGGGCTATCTTTTCAGTCTGGAAGACCGTGGATGGTGCAATGTGTTCGACCTGAGGATCAATGAACCCGTGGCCCACTTTCCCCTCGGTTCCTACGGAAAAGAGAATCATGCCAACATCGCTTTCTTCGGTCCCTTCCGCTACGATTCCTCCGACAAATTCCCCTTGCTCTACGTCTCGCAGTGCAAGAGCAAAATTGTGTCGGAAATAGGCCTTCCGGAGACTGATTCGCTCAGCCGCCTTCTCTTCGTGGAACGTTTGCTGACCGACGAATCCGGCATACCTTTCGGCTCCGAACTGGTGCAGCTGGTGCATTATGACCCGGCGCAGTGGAATTCCCGTCTGTGGATCTTCGACCCCGAAGTCCCTTCGGACATCTGGTGCTACGGCAACACCGTGGGCAACGAAAAAGAAGGCAACCACATAGTGCTCAAGAGGTTCCATTTCCCGGAGTTCTCTTCGGACAAGTTCCTCGTCTCTCTTCGCGACTCCAACGTGGTGGAGGAATTCAACTTTGACGAACTGCTGCCGGAAGGCGCCCGCGGGCCGCAGAACGCGATCCTGCAGGGGGCTTTCATCAAGGACGGCATTCTGTTCCTGCCCTGCGGAGTCGGCACGGAAAAGCACCCTTGTGAACTGTTCTACGCCGGCCTTCCCGGCTCCAGGCACGCCGGAAAGTGGGGAGCTTTCGATTTCACGGACGTGATGCCGTGCGAGCCCGAAGACCTCGACTTTTGGGACGGCTGGCTATACTGCCCGAGCAACGCCGACTCCTCCTCCTGCGTGTACCGCTTCCCCTACCGGGACCTGGTCCGAGCAATGGTAAGCAAGTAACTGTCTATCTGGATATTTTGATTGTTTGAAGGGCGTCGGAACTGCCTCCGTAAAGCAGTTCCCACTCGCCCTTCAAAGGTTTGGTGTCTTTGGCCTCTTCCGACCACCAGGTGAAGGTCTCGTCGGTCAGGGGGATAGTGACTTTAACCGTCTTGCCGGCAGGGATTGTGACCCGTTTGAAACCGCGCAGGGTGAGATTCGGGCCTTCAGTGTCGCCGGGAGGGCGGACGTAGAGCTGGACGGTTTCGGTTCCCTCACGGGAGCCGCTGTTAGTGACAGGGATTGTGATTTTGCGGGCGCCTGCCTTTGCTTTGCCGTAGGAGAATGAGGTATAGCTCAGTCCGTAGCCAAAGGGGTAAAGGGGCTCTCCGGTGAAGAACCTGTACGTGCGGTTTCTCATATTATAGTCCTCGTAGTCAGGAAGTTGCTCTGTGTTCTTGTAGAAGGTCACGGGGAGTTTACCGGAAGGGACGACGTCTCCGAAAAGCACTTCGGCGATGGCCGTGCCGCCTTCCTGCCCCGGGTACCAGGCCTGAAGGATACTATTGCAGCTTTCAGTTTCGGGGACGAGGGCCACAGCACTGCCGCTGAAATTGACGAGGATGATTGTCTTGCCAGCGTTGTGCAGGGCCTGAAGCAGTTGCCGTTGGGTGTCAGGCAGTTCAATGGAACTGCGGTCTCCGCCCCGGAAGCCGGGAAGGTCCACGGTCATCTGCTCGCCTTCCAGCCTCGGATTGATTCCGCCGGCGAAAATGACCGTGTCCATCCCTTCGAGTTCCTTCAGCACGAAGGTAATGTCGGCAGGCGGAAGCACTGGCTCGCAAGCCCTGAGGTATTTAAGGCCGGGGCACCTTCTGCGAAGGGCGTCCAGAAGGGTCGTCGTGCTGTCGGGCACGGGATTGTAGTTGCCCCACATCATCTGACGATCATCTGCGTTGGGGCCTATGAGGGCAAGGTTTGTGCCTGACCTCAGCGGCAGGACGCCGCCCTTGTTCTGCAGCAGGACCAGCGATTCCCGGGCCATCTGCAGGGACAGGCGGCGGTGGGACGGCCCTTCCACGAGGGCGCTGTCCAGCCCAGACCAGGGGTCGATGCCGTCCAGCTCTCCCAGCCGTATCCTGGCGGCAAGCACCCTGGTGAGGCTTCGGTCCACGTCCTCTTCCTTCAGCAGACCGGCCCGGACTGCCTCGGGGATGTGCCTGTAGGAGTCGCCGCATTCCATGTCCACGCCGTTCGCAACTGCCTCAGTGACAGCATGCAGAGCATCGGGGCTATAGCCGTGGCGGCCCTGGACGTAGAAATCGTGGACTGCCCAGCAGTCGGAGGTGACTATGCCCTTGTAGCCCCATTCGCCGCGCAGGATGGTGTCAACCAGGTAGCTGTTGGCACCGCAGGGGATACCGCGGAAGCGGTTGTAGGCTATCATCACTTCCTGCACACCGGCCTTGGTGACAAGTTCCTTGAAGGCAGGGAGATAGGTCTCGCGCAGGTCACGCTCGGAGACTTCGGCATCGAAGCTGTGGCGGTTCCACTCGGGGCCGGAGTGGACGGCGAAGTGCTTGGCGCAGGCGTGGGCTTTGAGAACGGCCGCATCGGGGTCGCCCTGAAGGCCGCGGACAACGGCGGCGCCGAGCTTTGCGGTGAGATACGGGTCCTCGCCATAGGTCTCCATGCCCCTGCCCCAGCGCGGGTCGCGGAAGATGTTGATATTGGGAGTCCAAAACGTAAGTCCCTGGTAATTACCCACGAAGCCCGCTTCCCTGGCCTGCCGGTTCTTGATCCGGGCCTCGTCGCTGACGGCGGTGAAGACTTCCTCGAGCAGCGGTTCGTCGAAGGAAGCGGCCATCCCGATAGGCATAGGGAAGACGGTAGCGCTGCCGTTCCGTCCCACTCCGTGCAGGGCCTCGTTCCACCAGTTGTAGGCGGGAATTCCAAGTTCGGGAATGGGCGCAGAGGCGTGCATCAGGAGGGAGGCCTTCTGCTCAAGGCTCAGGCTTTCAATCAGTTCCCCGGCACGCTCTTCCGGGGTCGGCGACTCGGGAGCCCGGCAGCAGGCCCCTGCCGCCGCTACCGCCAGCAATAGGAAAAACTTCTTCATTTGTCCAAATATACAAATTTGGCAAAAAAGATTTGCACGGAACAATTTAATTTTCTACTTTTGCAGTCCAATTCTGGATGTGGCGCAGTTGGTAGCGCACCTGGTTAGGGACCAGGAGGTCGCTGGTTCAAGTCCAGTCATCCAGACAAAAGCGGCTCAGAGATACTCTGAGCCGCTTTTGTCTGGATGACTGACTATCTCCCGCTGCGCATGCGCAGCACCCCCAGGGGTACGGGGGAAGTTTTCCCCCACGCGGCTCCGCCGCTCCCCTTTCTATCTCCGGCATCAAGCCGCCAACGTCCTACTCGACACCCACACGCCCCGTGAGATGTACTCTCCTGGCCGTTAGCTACTTATGAAAACCCGATTGCTCCGGATGGATCAATCGGAAATACAGTTATTGCTGACTGTCAGTCTGTTGCATCTCACGCTGCCGGCAGCGCTATCTGATTTCCTTGCCGAAGGGGAAGATGGAGGAGAGGGCCATCTTGAAGTGCTGGATTCCGAAGGGAATCCCCACGATGGTGATGCAGAACAGCAGGCCAAATACCAGGTGAATCAAGGCAATCTCCCACCATCCTAGCAGGATCCATATCAGGTTCATCACGATGGACACGCAGCCCGGCTCGTTGGGGCCGTCCACCAGCTGATGCCCGAACGGCCAGAGGGCATAAGTCCCCAGCTTGAAAAGTTGCACGCCGAATGGTATGCCGATAATGGTGACACACATCACCAAGCCTACGATATAATAGATAATGGCGATTATAATCCCGCCAAAAATCAACCAGAAGATATTGCCGATAGAGTTCATAGCGCTAACCTGGACATTATATTATTTCTGAAACAAATCCTCCAACGTAACAACCCTGTCAAACCGAGAGGCGTACTCATTTCGCTTGAGACCGTAGGTGGTGACAAGGACGGACATGACCGTTTTCCTGCCTCCGATGATTTCCTGGACGCGTTCAGAGCGGCCCAGAAGGATTATGCCGTAATCCTTCTTTACTTCGAACTCTCCGCGAGTGAACTTCATCTCGCACATGCAAATGAATCGGTCATCCCTCTCAATAATCAGGTCGATCTGGCCACCGCGTTTATTGGGCTCTGAAGGGATGTTCCATGAGGATTCACTGGTGATAACGCCTTCGATACCCAATGCGTGTTTAATTTGCCGGACATGGTTCCAGCAGACATCTTCAAAAGCGTGACCCATCCACGATATGACGGAAGGAGACTTCTCATGGACCTGCCAATAGTTGGAACTCCCCGTGTTCCCTGCAACGTGCTTCAGATAGAACGAGCAAAACGGATCCACCAACTTATACTTTGGCACAGACCCGCCGAATGGAATATACTCCTGAATCAGCCTGCTCTTTTCCAATGCAGACAGATTCTCGGTGAGGGTTCCCCCTGAGGAAAGACTTCCTTTCTTGAGCAATTCGTCACGCGTAAAGCCGGTTCCTGTGGCGGCCAATGTCTTGACAATATGTTTCAGGTCGTCCGGATTAGTAAACTGAGAAGTAAATAGTTTATTGAATTCATCCTTGAGTGGGGCCTCAGCATCGAATAGGATAGCGTCGATGTTCTGGGCCATGCTCAATCCCTTGCGAAACTGGTCAAGATAATAAGGGATACCGCCGAATGCCATATATGCCTGACAAATATCGTATTCGTCGAACTTGAAACCGTCTGCCTTGAAGAATTCCCGGCATTCGTGAAGTGTGAATGGCGCAACATAGACTGGCATGGTGACCCGGCCGTACAATCCCCCTTTGTTATGAATCAGCTTATCCAGGATCCAGGAAGTGGCGCTGCCGCAGACCACGAGTTTGAAGTTTTTCCTGGCAAGGCACCAATCGTTGCAGAAATGCTCAAAAGCCGTCATAAAGTTGGCCTTTGGTGTATCCATCCAGGGGAGTTCATCGATGAAAATGACCTTTAGTTTACCGTCATCTTTCGTCTCCAGGAGGCCCTGAAGCATATGAAATGCTTCCTGCCACCCGGTTGGGACATTAGCCGTGCTATCCAAGCCATACGAGCGCATGGAATAGTAGAACTCCTGAAGCTGAAGCTTCATCAGGTTCTTCTTTTTCTTCTGCGTGAACTCATCCACAGGCGAAACCGCAGTGTGTTTGAAGCAATACTTGTTTTCGAAGAACTCATTGACCAGGAAGGTCTTTCCTACTCTTCTCCTGCCGTATACGGCAATGAATTGAGCACGGTCCTTTTCGATGGCCGACTGGAATTTTTCAAATTCAACTTTACGTCCAATCATAATATCGACGATTAAATTCAGCCACAAAGGTAGCAAAAATCCCACATTTGGCCAAAAATAAAATTAAAATCAGCCAAACGAGCAGTTTTGATGCGACGTTTGGCTGAAAATAATCATCAAAGCGTGCCGGGCTACTGCTCCTCAGGGCCTGCAATCCAGTAGGTGTCACGGAGTTCCTTGGGCTGGGTCAGTGCCTCCTTCTCGCAGCGTTTCAGTTCAGCCATGGCATCCTCATAAGAATAGTATACCCTGCACAGGTAAGTCCGGCCCTCGTCCAACCTCACGCTTACCCTGGCGGATGATCTCGCAACAGGTTGTATTATAGGCGAATACGACGAGATGGACAAGCCGGAGAAGAAACGCTGGTACAAACGCTATTGCGAGATGATTCCGGCGTTCTGAGTAAATTACTATCCAGCAATCTAATTATGCCGATTTTTACCTAACTTTGTACCGCTATGACTATAAATATGGAAACAAGACAGCTGCCGGTGCTGCTACTGACCGGCTTTCTGGGGAGCGGGAAGACGACGCTCCTGAACCGCATCCTCGCAAACCGCAAGGGAATAAGATTCGCCGTGATTGTCAACGACATAGGCGAAGTCAACATAGACGCAAGCCTTATCCAGAAGGGCGGCGTGGTCGGGCAGGGCGACGACTCGCTGGTGGCCCTGCAGAACGGCTGCATCTGCTGTACGCTGAAGATGGACCTCGTGGCCCAGATCGCCGACCTCGCGGCCACCAAGGCCTTCGACTACATAGTCATCGAAGCCAGCGGCATCTGCGAGCCGGCTCCCATAGCCAACACCATCAGCACCATGCCGAGTTTCGGCGTCCAGTACACCCGCGGCGCCGTCCCCTACGTGGACTGCATAGTGACCGTCGTCGACGCCCTCCGCATGAAGGATGAATTCGCCGGCGGCGACGCCCTCGGCAAGGAAGACATCGAAGACGACGACCTCGAGCGCCTGCTCATCGAACAGATTGAGTTCTGCAACATAGTGCTCCTCAACAAGGCCTCTGAAATCACCCCGGACGAACTCGGCCGCCTTCGCGCCATCGTCAAAGGCATCAATCCCGGGGCCAAGGTGCTCCAGTGCGACTACGGCGACATCGACCTCGACGAAATCATCTACACGGGCATGTTCGACTTCGACACCGTGGCCACTTCCGCTGCCTGGATTTCCGCGATCGAAGGCGAGGACGAGGAAGAAGAGCCCGAGGGAGAAGCCCTCGAATATGGCATCGACACCTATGTCTACTACAGTCGTGAGCCCCTGGACCTCAACAAGTTCGACAACTTCATCTACAGACACTGGCCCTCGAACATCATACGAGCCAAAGGCATCTGCTACTTCGCCACTGAGCCCGACCAGTGCTACCTCTTCGAGCAGGCTGGCAGGCAGAAAAGCATACGCGACGCCGGCCTGTGGTACGCCACCATGGATGAATACGAGCTCCGCCAGCAGATGGAGCGCGACCCCCAGCTGCGCCGCGACTGGGACCCCGTCTACGGCGACAGGATGCAGAAAATCGTCTTCATCGGCCAGCATCTCGACAAAGACGGCATCAAACAGTTGATGGACGGATGCAAGATTTAACGAAGTCCTGCATTTAAGGATAAAACGATTGTCAGATGAAACGAAGCATACTCATTGTTGCCGGCGCAGCTGCGCTGATGTTAAGTTCCTGCCTTAAAGGCGATTACGCCATGGATTATCCCTACGCAAGCGAGAGGGACGGCGACGGTGCCATCATGAGCGGAGACTCAGACAACGGCAACGGCCAGGGCGGCGAAGCAGGCAAAGTCACTGCCGGCGAATGGAACGACCTCGACAACTGGACTTTCTGGGGCAACCTTATGCTAAACTCCACATCCACGGAAGAGCAGGAGGAACAGACCGATCCTGACAACCAGCAGCGCACGAACTACCGCGAATTCACCGAACTCTGGAAATTCAACACCGACAAGCGCATAGCAGTCAAGGTCACCGACGGTTCCGGCAAGGGCCTGCCCGGAATTTCCGTCCACCTCCTGCAGTCCGGGAAGACGCTTTGGATGGCACGCACGGACGTTTTTGGACGCGCCGACTGTTGGGTCGGAATGTTTGACGGCAACACCAGTACCAACGGCCTCTCCATTGCCGTCGACGGCACTGAAATGCCCGGAACCCCCGAAATCACCGGCTGGGGCGATGAAGTGAAACTCAATGAATACACCCCCGCAAACTACACGCAGACAGCCACCCAGCCAGACGCCGACATCCTCTTCATCGTCGACGCCACTGGCTCGATGGGCGACGAAATCGGGTACCTTAAAGCCGACCTTGTGGATATAATCACCAAAGCCCAGGCCAGCAACGGCGGCATCAAGTTCCGCACCGGCGCCCTGTTCTACAGGGACGAAAAGGACGACTACCTGACTCGCGTGTCACAGTTTACCGACGAGCTCAACGAAACCAAGAAATTCATAAACAATCAGTCCGCGGCCGGCGGCGGCGATTATCCCGAAGCCGTCCACACCGCCCTCGAGCACTCCATCCAGAAGCTTGCGTGGAACAACAACGCCCGCACCAAGCTGGCATTCATGCTGCTTGACGCTCCCGCCCACGAAGACCACCAGGGCGTAATAGAGAGTCTCCACAAGTCCATTGAATACTACGCAGCCCAGGGCATAAAGCTCATTCCCGTGGCTTCCAGCGGCGTGGACAAGAGCACCGAATTCATGCTGCGCCTCTTCGCCATAGGCACAGGCGGCACCTACGTATTCCTGACCAACGACAGCGGCATAGGCCTCGACCACATCGAGGCCACCGTCGGTGAGTATAAAGTGGAAATCCTCGGCGACCTCCTGGTTCGCCTGATCACCAAGTACGTCGGCGCAGGGCAGAATTCCTAGTTCCGCTTGTAGAGATAAGTGGCCATTATGGGATAATGGTCCGAAATCCATTTGTTGCCGTAGTCTCCATCCAGCACCTTGAAGGTGAGGGGCGTGAGCTGGTCACCGCTGAAGAATATGTGGTCAATCTGTGACTTCGGGGCATTGTAGCCGTTGAAGGTGAACTTGTTGCGGTCGGATGTCTGGGCCACGTCGCGGGTGGATTTCATCTTTCCCTTTATAGGAGCGAATATGGCGTCGCTGGCCACGGTGTTGAAGTCGGCCATCAGGAACGCCGGCAGGCCTTCGGGGTTGAGTTCCTCCATTTTCTGTGCTATCAGCTTCATGGACTCGGAGCGGGCGGTCTTGCCCTTGTTGTCGAGGTGGGTGTTGAACACGATGAACTTCATCTTGGAGCCTTTGTGCATGAAGTGCACCCATGTGAGCGTGCGGGCATAGGCTGCGTCCCATCCTTTGCCGAGTTTGTCGGGGGTCTCGGAGAGCCAAAACGTGCCTTTGTCCATAACCTGCAGGGAGTCGCGTATCCAGAACACCGCCATTGTTTCTTCGGCGGAGTAATTGGTCGTGGTGGGCGGGACTTTGCCTGTGTCGCGGCCGATTCCGTACCAGGCGTATTCCGGGTGGGCGGCTGTCATGTCGGTGATTTCGTGGGCCTGAGCTTCCTGAAAACCTATGACCATGGGCTTAGTTTCGGTGAGCATTTTGATTACGGCTTTCTTGCGGTCGTCCCAGCCGTTGACTTCCTGACGGTTGTCCACGGCCACGTTGAAGGACATGACGGACAGTATGAATTCGTCCACCGGCGGCTTTGTAGCGGGGATTTCGGGCTCGGATTCGGAGTCCTTATCCTTGGGCTCGATGGGCGGTACCTTGTTGCACGAAACAGCGATTGCGGATACGGCCGCCAGGAGGGTCAGGGTGCAGATGAATCTTTTCATGAGTTTATGATGTTTGCTGTGTTTAAAAGAGTTTCTTGCCGACGGTGGCGACGAAGTCCTTGAGGTAGAAGGGCTCGAAATAGGCGGTGTCGCGGAAGCGGGACGCACGGAACTCTTCGAGCGCCGGCTGCAGCATCGCCTCTGCCGTCGGGCATTCCTGCCGGAACCACCGTCCCTCCCCAGCCAGCACCTGCTCACATTTTGACACGCCGTCACCGATAAACATTATTCCGCTGGGGAGATGGGTGTCCCCGGCTAACCAATTTTCAAACGTATCATCGACGATTCTGGGGGTGACGTCGGTAAGGCGCTCACCGGAGGCGGAATAGACGGCCGTGTAAACCTCCATGCGGCGGGCGTCTATCATCGGGACAATATGCGTGCAGCCGGCGGGAAGTCCGGCGGCAATGGCCTGGGCGGCGAGGACGTCGAGCGTGCCGACTGCAAGCAGCGGAATGCCGCCGCCGAAGCAAAGGCCCTTGGCCGTGGACGATCCAACGCGCAAGCCAGTATACGACCCCGGCCCCATGCTGAGGCACACGGCGTCGCAGTCGCTGACCTTCAGTCCCCTTTCGGCGAGCATATCCGCCACGAAAGGAGCCGTCATGGCGGCATGCGCGCGCGGAGTTTCGCTCTTGCGTACGGCCGTGATACGGTCACCTTCAATAAGGGCCGTCGAGCAAAGGGACGTAGAAGTCTCAAGCAGGATTATACGTGGACGCATTCGGCGGTTTCAGGATTCAGGTACTGACCAACGAAAACCTTCAGCTGCGGCAGGATTCCGGAAGCGAAATCCCGCAGCAGAGGCCAGACTCTGAGGTCGGCATACTTTTCAGGATCAACGATATTCCAGCTGGCGTTCAGGCCTTCGAACACGGAAATCAGCAGGCCGAGCAAAATGGCGGTAGTGAAGAGCGCGAACACGGCCCCGAGCAGGCGGTTCAGCCAGCCGAGGGTGGCGATCTTGAACAGTTTCGTGATCAGGCGCCCTACAAGCGCCATCACCAGCGCGCAGACGAGGAAAATCAGTATGAAACATACTACATGCGTCGGGCCCTCCTGCGTGCCGAACTGAAGCATTGCAATCTCCGTCAGGTCCGGGGCGAAACGTCCGGCTACAATCACGCCGACCACGACGGAAACAAGAGAAACGACCTGGGTCACAAGGCCTTTAACCAATCCAAGGATAAACCCGGGTATAAAGAGAGCAAGTAATATTATATCAATAGTCGCCATTTCCAAAACTGAACGAAAATTATTATATTTGCAGGATTAAAATAGCCAAGTGCAAAAGTAGCAAAAAAATATGACATTCAAAGAGTACAAAGGACTGGATTTGGTGGCCGCAGGAAGCGAGATTCTGGAGCGGTGGAAGAAAAAAGACGCGTTCGGAGAATCCCTGAAGTTGCGTGAAGGAGCCCCTGAATTCATATTTTTTGAAGGTCCGCCCAGCGCCAACGGCATGCCCGGAATCCATCATGTGATGGCCCGCAGCATCAAGGACGCCGTCTGCCGCTACAAGACCCAGAGCGGCTTCAAGGTGCGCCGCAGGGCCGGGTGGGACACCCACGGTCTCCCAGTGGAACTCGGCGTCGAAAAGATGCTCGGCATAACCAAGGAAGACATCGGCACGAAGATCAGCGTGGCCGACTACAACGCCGCCTGCCGCCGCGAGGTGATGAAATACACCGCCGAATGGCGCAACCTGACCGAGCGCATAGGCTACTGGGTGGACATGGACGACCCGTACATCACCTACGACAACCGCTACATCGAGACTCTCTGGTGGCTCCTGAAAGACATCTACGGCAAGGGCCTGCTATACAAGGGCAAGTCCATACAGCCCTACAGCCCCGCCGCCGGCACCGGCCTCAGCACCCATGAGCTCAACCAGCCCGGCTGCTATCGCGACGTCAAGGACACGACCTGCTGCGCCCAGTTCAAGGTTATCGGGGAGGAAGACCTCTACTTCCTCGCCTGGACAACAACCCCCTGGACGCTCCCGTCCAACACCGCCCTCTGCGTGGGCCCCAACATCGATTACGTGAAGGTGCGCAGCACCAATCCCTATACCGGCGCCCCCGCCACCTACATTCTTGCCCAGGCCCTCGTAGGCTCGTGGTTCAACGAGAAGGTGCCCTACGAAGTGCTTCCCGGCACGGTCAAGGGCAGCGAGCTGGTGGGCATGCGCTATGAGCAGCTGATTCCGTGGTTCCGTCCAGACGGTGACGCCTTCCGCGTGATTCCGGGAGACTATGTGACCACCGAAGACGGCACCGGCATCGTCCACATCGCCCCTACTTTCGGTGCCGACGACGCCCGCGTGGCCCGTGCGGCAGGCATTGCGGCAATGCAGGTGAAGGATCTGAACGGCGACCTGCAGGCCCAGGTGGACACCAAGGGCCGCTTCTGCCGCCTCGAGGACCTCGACCCTGAGTATAAGGCAACGCACGTGGACGCTTCGTACGCAGAGTTTGCAGGACGCTTCGTCAAGAACGCCTACGACTCCTCGCTGGCCCCCGACGCTCCGACGCTGGATGTCGACATCTGCGTGATGCTCAAGGCGCAGGGTAAGGCTTTCCGCATCGAAAAGCACGTCCACACCTACCCCCACTGCTGGCGCACCGACAAGCCGGTCCTCTACTACCCCCTGGACAGCTGGTTCATCCGCACCACCGCCGTCCGCGAGCAGATGATGGCCCTCAACGACACCATCACCTGGAAGCCTGAATCCACCGGCACCGGCCGTTTCGGCAAGTGGCTGGAAAACATACAGGACTGGAACCTCAGCCGCAGCCGCTACTGGGGCACTCCCCTGCCCATCTGGCGCACGGAAGACGGCAAGGAAGAGATCTGCATTGGCAGCGTCCGCGAGCTCTATGAGCAGATAGACAAGGCCGTTGCCGCAGGATTCATGCCCGCCAACCCGTTCCGCGAGGCCGGCTTCGACCCCGCCGACATGAGCAAGGAGAATTACGACCGCATAGACCTCCACCGTCCCTACGTGGACGAAATCTTCCTCGTGTCCCCTTCCGGGCGCAGGATGAAGAGGGAGAGCGACCTCATCGACGTGTGGTTCGATTCAGGCGCGATGCCGTATGCCCAAACCGGTCTCAGGGGCCTGCAGAGCCCTGATTTTGGCTGCACGGCCGACTTCATCGCCGAAGGCGTGGACCAGACGCGCGGCTGGTTCTACACCCTCCACGCCATCCACACCATGGTCAGCGGCACCCCTGCTTTCAAGAGGGTGATTTCCAACGGCCTGGTGCTGGACAAGAAGGGAGAGAAGATGAGCAAGCGCCTCGGCAACGCCGTGGATCCGTTCAAAGCTATGGACCAGTACGGCCCCGACGCCCTCCGCTGGTATATGATGACCAACGCACAGCCCTGGGACAACCTCAAGTTCGACGAGGCCGGCGTGGAAGAGGTGCGCCGCAAGTTCTTTGGCACGCTCTACAACTCCTATTCGGTATTTGCGCTCTACGCGAACCTCGACAACTTCGATCCTGCGGCTCCGGCCGTGCCCTATGGGGAGCGTCCCCTCTTCGACCGCTGGATCATAAGCAAGCTCAACACCCTCGTCAGCCGCGCCATCGCCGCTTATGAAGACTACGATATCACCCTTGCGGGCCGTCTGGTGCAGGATTTCGTCTGTGACGACCTGAGCAACTGGTACATCCGCCTCAACAAGAAGCGCCTGTGGGGCTCCGGAATGTCCGACGACAAACTGGCCTGCTACCAGACTCTCTACGAGGTGCTCAAGGGAGTGGCGCTGCTCGGTGCCCCTATCGCACCGTTCTTCATGGAGAGGCTCTGGCTGGACCTCGTGCCCGGGAGTGAATCAGTCCACTTCGAAGCCATGCCAAAGGCCGACATGAGCCTAGTGGACGAGGCGCTCGAGGAGAGTATGTCCTTCGCCCAGAAGGCCTCCTCGATGGTGCTGGCCCTCCGCAAGAAGGTCGGCATCAACGTGCGCAAGCCGCTCGCCAAGGTGCTCGTGCCGGTGCTGGACGACGAAGTCCGCGCCCACATTGAAAAGGTCCGCGACATCTTCCTGACCGAGGTGAACGTCAAGGAACTGGAGTTCCTCCACGACACCACCGGCATCATCACGAAGAAGATCAAGCCCAATTTCAGGACGCTCGGAAAGAGCTATGGCAAGCAGATGAAGGAAATCGCCGCTGCGTTCGGTGCCCTCGGACAGGAGGAGATTTCCGCAATCGAACGTTCTGAAGAATACACTCTCGATCTCCCTTCAGGCCCCGTCGTCCTGCGTGCCGGCGATTTTGAAATCACCTCCGAGGACATGCCCGGCTGGCTCGTCGCCACCGAAGGCACCCTCACGGTCGCCCTCGACATCATCCAGACTCCCGAACTGGTGCTGGAAGGCACGGCCCGCGAACTGATACATCCCATCCAGAACCTGCGCAAGGAAAGCGGCTTCGAGTTGACCGACCGCATCGACACCACGGTCTACGCTTCCGGCGCTGCCTACGAGGCCATTTCAAATGCCCTGGCGGCGTGGGGCGACTACGTGGCGGCCCAGACGCTTTCCGCTTCACTGGTACTGAAGCCCCTCGAAGAAGCTCCTGCAGGGGCGGCGGAAGTGGCCTGGGAAGACAGCTCAATCAAAATTAACCTTAATCGCATATAATTATGGCAGAAGAAACCAAAACCCGTTATTCCGATGAGGAACTGGCCGAGTTCAAGGAGATCATCGACAAGATGCTCGCCAAGGCCAGGGCGGAGTATGATACCCTCCGCTACGTGATCATGCACAACGGGACCAACGACATCGAAGACACATCGCCCTCGTTCAAGACTGTCGAGGACGACGGCGCTTCCCAGCTTTCCAAAGAGGAAGCAAGCCAGCTGGCCCAGCGTCAGTACAAGTTCATCCAGAACCTGGAAGCTGCGCTCGTGCGTATCGAGAACAAGACCTACGGCATCTGCCGCGAGACCGGCAAGCTCATTCCCAAGGAGCGCCTGCGCCTTGTCCCGCACGCCACGCTGACAGTTGAAGCCAAGGAAAAACTCGCCAAGTCCGGACGCAAATGAAAGTGTCCAGGGGTGCGAGGCTGATCATACTTGGTGTGGCGCTCGTGGTCATTGACCAGATTGTCAAATACCTGGTCAAGACCAATATGACGCTCGGGGAGCAGATTCCCGTGATCGGGAACTGGTTCCGCTTGTGCTTCGTGGAGAACGAGGGAATGGCCTTCGGAATGAAATTCGGAGGCGCGGTGGGCAAATTCTGCCTGTCGCTGTTCCGCATCGTGCTCTGCGGTGCGCTGATCTGGTGGATTTCGTCCCTGAACAAGAAGGGCAATGCGCCCGTAGGGGTACTCGTGGGCCTTACGCTCATCACGGCAGGGGCCTTCGGCAACATCATCGACTGCCTTTTTTACGGCATCATATGGGACTACGCCCCGCTGATGTTCGGGAAGGTGGTGGACATGTTCTACTTCCCTATCATCCACAACGCCGCCGGAGAGGTGGTGTTCTTCAGCCCGGTGTTCAATTTCGCCGATTCCTGCGTGACGGTAGGGGCTTTCTACCTGATTCTTTTCCAGTGGCGCTTCTTCGCTTCCGATGATAAGAAGAAGGCTGCTTAACTTAGCGTTGATTTTAGTTGTCTTCTGCGCCGCGTGTTGTAACGGTGCGGGAGAGGGTATGTCCTGCGAAACTTCGCTACGCTCATCCCTCCCACTGCGCTCCGCTTGTGGGCCCCTCCCTCTAACGTGTCCGAGGGTGGACACGGTTTCGCAGGACATACCCTCTCCCGCACCGGAAATTTCTTCAGCGTGGTTCATGGGAACGGGGAGGTTGTATCCGGAGGAAGTGGCGGCAGCGCCGAAGGCTCCGAGGGGCTACGTGCCGGTGTACCTTAGCCACTACGGACGCCACGGATCCCGTTACCTACCCTCGGCAGGATCGTATCTGGAACTGGAAAAAGTGCTTTCCCGCGCCGCCGGCGACGGCATGCTCACGGAACTCGGCGAAGACATCTGGCACCGCTATTCCGCCATCCTGCCGCTTCTCAGGAACCGCGAAGGGGAACTTACCCCGCTGGGCGCAAAGCAGCACCGGCAGATCGCCGGCCGCATGGTCAGCAACTTCCCCCGCCTCTTCAAGCCCGGCTCCCGAGTGGAAGCAAACTCCACCAACTTCGAACGCACAATGCTGTCCATGCTCAATTGCGAGCAGGCGCTGCTGCAGCGTGAGCCCCGGCTCCAGATCCACTCCGACGCCTCCCGCAGCGAAATGGGACACATCCACCAGCACGTAATCGAAAATCCACGCGCCACTCCGGAGGATGTGATATGGAAGGGCAAGCAAGCCCCCTGGCGCCCGGCGTTCGACCGCTACTGCGAAAGCGTCCTGAACTGGAAATCCTTCTGCAGCAGCCTGTTAAAGGACACGGACTACATTTCCGGCATAAGCGACCCTGTCATCTTCGAACGCATCTACTTCGAGGTCGCGCAGAACCTCCTCAGCTGCCCGGTGGATGACTGCGGTATGTTCCGGGCATTCAGTCCTGAAGAGTTGCAGAACCTCGGCAAACTGCAGAATTACTCATTCTACGCTGAGAAAGGCCGCTGGCCCGGCGGCAACCAAAGGGGCTGTTTCCTTTCGGAATCGGTGCTGGGCGACATTGTGGAGCGCGTGCCTGACGACATGGCCGCCGGAGTCCGCGTCCGCCTGCGTTTCGGCCACGACGGCTGCATGATGGCGCTTTTCGCAATGATGAAGCTGGAAGGCTGGGACGCCGAAATAGAAGACCCGGCAGATGCATGGAAGGTCTGGGACACATCCCGCGTGCCCATGGCCGCCAATTTCCAGATGGTGCTCTTTGCCCCCCGCCGCACCGCCGCTTCTCCCGCCGAAGAGGACATGCTGGTGATGCTGATGCTGAACGAAGAGCCACTGGACCTCAAGCTCCAGCCCTTCGCAGACCACTTCTACCGCTGGCCTGACTTCGTCTCCTACTGTTCCGACATCCTCTCCGAAGCGCGCGCAGCCCTGGATTTATAATTTTTCCTGCGCCGGGGTGCAAGATTTTCACTGTCCCTGTATTTTTATTGCGTGATGCGCAATTGTTATATTCTGCTGTTTGCCGCTGTCCTGTGCTTCTGCTCATGCGTGGAAAAATACAAGGACGAAACATTCTACAGGGTCGAGTACACATTCGACCGTGACCGCCTGTACTATGAGGATATGGGGAAAGAGTCCAACGGTTTCTTCGGCACATACACCAACAGCAGGGCCTCCGGTGCGGAGTTTATATATGAGAGCGTGAACGATACCATACGCCGCGCAAGATATGAATTCAGTTTCTATCCGGGTCCCGGAGTGGGAATCGGCACTTTTCAGCTCACCCTCCACGGCTACGATGCGTTCTTCTACTTAGGGCAGAAATACCCGCTTATCGACTATGCAGACCTGCCTCAGAAGGGGCCGGAAGATGACCCTGCAGCCGTAAAGCCTTCTTGGGTGAAAATCAATAAAGGTCTCAGGTGCGTGTCGGGATCCTTTTCTTTCCGGCGTGCTTCCGAAAGGCCCATGGACCGCTATGTCCTGTGTTTCGACCTCAAGATTGAAAGGAGTTCCACCCAGAACCACCCGAAGGACACGGTGACTGTCAAAGACGGCTTCCTCACCGTGTGCAGGAGATTCAACGACAGCAACGTGTATAGAGATTTGATACTGTATGAAAAATAGATTATTCATATTGCTCTGCATAGTTGTGGCCTTCTGCTCCTGTTCGAAGAAGAATTACCTCGACCCGGAGGTTCTGCAGTATGCCTACGAACCATTCTTCGATTTATTCTACACCGTGGACGGCAAAGAATTGAACTACAACCTCTTCCCCGGCAAGAAAGCTACGGAGACATTCACCATTCCCCAGTTCGGGTTTCACGAAAAGGCCGGAGAGGTGGTTGCACAGCTCCGCTTCGAATGGAAAGACAGGGTCCTGCTATGCCTGGACAGCACTCATCAGTATTTTGTGAACAACCACAGCTACCCGATTTCCGACGCCTGCACCTTCGAAATAAACGGATGGAAGGCCGTGTCGGGGACTTATTCCCTGTATCTGGACAATCAGTATATCTATCCGAACGGGTCTGGTGCATATAGTTCTTTCACGGTGCGTTTCAACTGCATGGCCGTGAATCAGGACGGCACCATGAAGGAAATCAGTAACGGGCAACTGATCTTCAAGCGGAATGTAGTCAATAAAATGTCCGCGGGAGATTTTGCCTACTACATCTACAAGTATTGAGAATTATGAGATTCTTTGCCAGAATAATGTTGCTTCTCGCCCTTCTGCCAGGGGTGAGCTCATGCCTTTACAGTCCGCTTGAATTGGTCAAAGACGTTATTCTGGACGCACCGAACATACTGGAGCCGAACTACCAGGTGACGTTCACCCTGAACGGTGAAGATTACAAGCACACATCCACGGGTATTCCGTTGGACGGCTACGTATCGTTCACCCAGAGGTGGATTAATAATGACAAATTCCTGGACATCAGCTTCAACGCCGACACGCCCACCCTATTTTCGAAAGGACTGTTTTTTAAGCTGACAAGTGAGGCGGGCATATTCATTCAGCATAAAACGTATCCGATACAGGACTTTCGCGTAGTCAACAAATACGGGCACCTATGCGAAATGTCAGGAGAATGGGAAGCGTACTTCAACCTTGACGGGCTCAAAAACCATGAGTGTTTCGAAGTGTTCTTCGAAGCCGACTGCCTGGACCCCGACACCCAGGAACTCTACCGGTTCCGGAACGGCCGCATTCTCTGCTGCAAAAACAGTATCCCCTCGCACCGAATAAAGGAGAGGCTCCAGGACTATATAAAAGCCGATTGATAATTAGAATATTTTTTCTACCTTTGCAACTCCAATGGAGGAATGGCCGAGTGGTCGATGGCGGCAGTCTTGAAAACTGTTGAACGGCAACGTTCCGGGGGTTCGAATCCCTCTTCCTCCGCTCCGCTCCGGAAGAGGGATTGAAGGTGCCAATTGGCACCTTCAACTATTATCCCACTGCACCCCCAGGGGAGAAGGGGAAGGTTCCCCTTCCGCTGCTACGCAGCTATCCCCTCTGTCGGCCTTCGGCCTCCGAACACTTCTCCCGGAGACCGAGCTAATCCCTCTTCTGCACATCAAGCCGTGATCAGTAAGTAATTCAGCAGCAGCACTTTACCCAAACCCGATTGCATCCGGGAGCGCAATCGGATATTTGCAATTCTCTATCAACCAACCAGTTACTACTCACGCATAAATAATAACTGAAACCAGGTGTACGGGCGTGGCCGTAAAATGTAATTCTTTGGCACACAGCCCATTATTAATTCCAAGTGCGGGCATTTACCCCAACTTGGATTCGGTATATCGTTGAATGGCAGCGGTTTGTATAAAACGGGAGGTCAGTTGGGAGCGATAATAAAGAAATCACTCCCGTTTGGCCGATTAATTGGCCATTCGGGAGTGAAACTGACAAAATCGCTCCGAAACCGGAGTGATTATCCTGTTTTCCGCAATGGGACACCCATTTCAGCAGTTTTCCGAGATGATGTCGAGTAGTTCGGTCACTTCGGGTTGTTCCTTGGTGTGAAGGAGCACGGACATCTGCTTGTTGTTGTAGGGATTCACATAGTCGATCTGGA
>JAILIM010000099.1 GCA_024695285.1 Bacteroidales bacterium | reverse complement strand
CGCCATCTGCGAGACCGTGTGTCCCGTGATGGCCAACAACCCCGCCTACGCCGGTCCCAAGCGCTCCGGCCCCGACGGCGAACGCTACCGCCTCAAAAACGGAATCTTCTTCGAGGATTCGCTCAAATACTGCCTCAACTGCAAACGCTGCGAGGTCGCCTGCCCTTCGGGCGTGCGCGTAGCGGACCTTATCCAGCAGGCGCGCATCGACTACGGCCGCAAGCTGCCCAAGCTGCGCGACACCATGCTGGCAAGCACCGACCAGGTTGGCCCGATGGCGAGCGCGTTCGCGCCTATAGCGAACTTCTCGCTCGGGCTCTCGCCCGTCAAGGGTCTGCTGGACCTCACGCTGGGCATCGACAGGCACCGCACCATGCCGAAGTATTCTTCCCAGACCTTCGTAAACTGGTTCAAGAAGAATGCTGAGGAGAAGCAGGCTCAGTATTCAAAGCACATCAGTTACTACCACGGATGCTATGCCAACTACAACTATCCTCAGCTCGGCAAGGACTTCGTGGCGGTGATGAACGCCTTCGGATACGGCGTGCACCTGATCGAGGGCGAGCGCTGCTGCGGAGTGGCCAAGATCGCCAACGGCATGATCGAGGCTGCGACGCGTGACGCGCGCACCAACATGGGCCTGTTCCGCGAGTCTGTCAAGGCCGGCCGCGACATCGTGACCGTGTCCACCACTTGCACCATGACTCTCCTCGAAGAGTATCCCACCCTGCTCAAGGTCGGCAACGACAAGGTCAGGGACCATATCCACCTCGTTGAACGCTTTCTTTGGAAGGCAATCGCCTCCGGAGAGGTGAAACCCGTCTGGAAGGAAGGATGGAAGGCCCGCGCAGCCTACCACTGCCCCTGCCACCAGGAGCGTCTCGGGCTCGGCATCTTCACCATGGAACTCCTGAAGATGATTCCGGGACTGGAGCTCACCGAGCTGGAGAGCAACTGCTGCGGCATCGCCGGCACCTACGGATTCAAGAAAGAGAATTACAAGGTGTCGCAGGCAATCGGAAAGCCTCTGTTCGACAGCATAGCCGCCGCAGCGCCCGAATTCGTGGCCTGCGAATGCGAAACCTGCAAATGGCAGATAGAAATGTCCACGGGCGTGCCCGTGAAAAACCCCGTGAGTATCCTGGCCGAAGCCCTCGACCTCGAGAAAACGGCTGAACTCAATAAAAACCAATAATCATTTTTTATTTTTCATTTCAACTAATCTAACAAATGATGAACAAAAAACTATTTGCTGCAATCGCCGCTGCGTTCCTCTTCCTGGGGACCGCCGCTCCGTTTGCCGCCGCTTCCACCACACAGGAAGCCGCTCCTCAGCAGCAGATCCAGGTCTCTGGTACTGTTGTTGACGCACAAGGGCAGCCCGTCCCCGGTGCCAGTGTCATCGTTAAAGGTACCACCAACGGTACGATGACCGACACCCAGGGCCGATTCACCATCAAGGCAGCCCCTGGTGCTACTCTCGAAATCTCCTGCATCGGCTACGCCACCCAGGATGTCGCCGCCAGGGAGAACCTCCGCATTGCACTGAAGGACGATGCCGAACTCCTTGAGGAGACCGTCGTCGTCGGTTACGGCGCACAGAAGAAGGTCAACCTGACCGGTGCCGTTACCTCAGTGAACGTCGACAAGGCCCTCGAAGGCCGTCCCATTCCCGACGTGGCCCGTGACCTCCAGGGTATGGCTCCCGGTCTGAACGTGCGTGTCGGTTCCACTGAAGTCGGTTCCGACGCAATCCTCCGCATCCGTGGCCAGCGCGGTTCCATCGAAGGTTCCTCCGCTCCCCTTATCCTGTTGGACAACGTGGAGATCCCTTCCCTGAACCTCGTGAACCCCGATGACGTGGAGTCCGTCTCCATCCTCAAGGATGCCGCCTCCGCTTCCATCTACGGTGCAAAGGCTGCATTCGGCGTTATCCTGATCACCACCAAGAAGGGATCCAAGGAAGCCGACCGCGTGAACGTCACCTATTCCGGCAACATGGCATTCCAGAGCATGGCCAAGGATTATGAGATGGCCGACGTCGA
>JAILIM010000017.1 GCA_024695285.1 Bacteroidales bacterium | reverse complement strand
ATATGGAATGCTCACCACGCACCACAGCGCCCAGCTGACGGCAATGGCCAGCAGCACGACTGTCAGATGACGGTGCCGGCGTTCCTCCTTGGAAGTATTGTATGTATCGAAGATGCTGAAGTACATCGCTGCGGTATTTTGTCGAAAGATACACCTTTTAATCCTGCACGCAAAATAAAACAAGGTGAAAACAGCATTTTTGACCGTGAAGGTGCATTATTTACCTATGAACGTATCTCATTTCAATTTGTGGTAGTAAAAGTGGTCGCAAAAAGATAGTATGGTTTACCTCAATAGAAGGGAGTAGAGGCGGCTTTTACGGGGCGTCACTTTCAAAATTTTGTGCGTAAATTTGTGCGTAAACGAAGAAAACCCCTGAAACTCAGGGGTTTTCGCGGTGCGGAAGGGACTCGAACCCTCGACCTCCGGCGTGACAGGCCGGCATTCTAACCAGCTGAACTACCGCACCAATTGCGCTGGTCTGCGTTAAACGCGGATGCAAATATAATCACTTTTTCTAGAATTGCAATGTTCTTTTCAAAAAAAATCTTGATATCTTTGCAAACTGATGCGTGACCGGTTGAGAAAATAATTGCCTGTCAGCGCATAACGGTTGGTTAGTATGTCAAAACTATCTTCGAGTGGAAAAGCCCATATGAGCGGGTGGCTGGCGGTGAGTCCGCTGCTGGTCTTTATTGTGGTCTATCTAGTGTCGTCGATCATTGCCGGCGACTTCTATAAGATTCCCGTGACGGCGGCATTCCTGGTGGCTTCAGTATATGCAATCTTGATTACCCCGGGCCCGGGGCAGGCAAGCGGCTGGCGTTCACGCTTCGACATGGACGGACGTATCTCCATTTTCTCCAGGGGCGCTGGCGATGCCAACGTGCTGATGATGATATGGATATTCGTACTGGCAGGGGCATTTGCCGCCACCGCCAAAGAAATAGGAGCTATAGACGCCACGGTGAATTTCACCCTGCGTATCCTTCCTTCGCGCTTCCTGTTTGCAGGCCTCTTCCTTGCCGCGTGCTTCATCTCGATGGCCATCGGCACCAGCGTGGGCACAATCGTGGCCCTGGTGCCCGTCGCCTCCGGTCTTGCCGCACAGGTCGGAGCAAGCGTGCCGTTGCTGACCGCCATAGTGGTAGGAGGTGCTTTTTTCGGAGACAACCTTTCGTTTATATCAGACACCACCGTGGCGGCAACAAAGAGCCAGGGCGTGCAGATGCGGGACAAGTTCAGGGCGAACATACTCATTGCGGCCCCCGCTGCGGTGATTGTGACCATAATCTACGTGATCATAGGCGGGGAAGTTGGCAAGCCGCTGGAGGTTGCAGAGATACAATGGGTGAAGATGCTTCCGTACCTGATAGTCATCGGCCTGGCGCTTGCCGGCATCAACGTGATAGCAGTGCTGGCGTCCGGACTTCTGGTGAACGGCATCATAGGAGTGGCGTGCGGGAGCTACGGACTCGTGGGATGGATGGCTGCGGCAGGAGAAGGCATTGCCGGTATGGGGGAACTGATCATAGTCACGCTTCTTGCGGGCGGAATGCTGGACATCATCCGCCACAACGGAGGAATGGAATTCATTATCAATGGATTGACACGCCGCATCAAGAGCGCCAGGGCGGCGTCCCTGAGCATTGCGGCCCTGGTGTGCCTCGTGAACGCCTGCACCGCCAACAACACCATCGCCATCATAACGACGGGGCCCCTGGCAAAAGACATCACGGAACAGTTCAAGTTGAATCCCAGCCGCACCGCCAGCATTCTCGACACGTTCAGTTGCCTGATACAGGGAATACTGCCGTATGGAGCGCAGATGCTGATGGCTTCCGGCCTTGCGGGAGTGTCGGCTGCCGCAATTATCGGCCACCTGTATTATCCTCTGGCTCTTGGCGTCATCGCCCTGTTCTCAATCCTGCTGCGGCGCAATTAGAAACGCCAGCCCAGGCCTCCGTGGCCGAAGGTGGCTATGGGGCCGAGAGTGGCTTCGGCAAAGCAATAGAAGTGTTCACCGCCGTACCGTAGGCCAACAGGCGTGATGCCGGGAATCGGAAGAGGGATAACACCAATCAACCATGCAGCGCTGGTGAGGCCGACACTCATGGCGGAATAGGCGGTCACCTTCCATTTGGGCGACCATATGACCCTGGCCTGGAATGTGACTGCGCCGTAGGGGATTGATGATTTCCAGCCAATAATCTGCCCGGAGGTCGTATCGTACCGGGGCTTTCCGTCCGGATCGATCCCGAAAGTGTCGTACTGTTTCACCTGGAACATGCGCCAGGAAATGCTTTCAGTGAGGCACAGTTCCCAGTGTGGACTGACACGCCAGGCTTCGGTAACACTAATCAAAGGGAAGAAACTACCGGACTCAACATCGATTTGTCCGGCTTCAGCCATAGCTTCTCTACCGCCAGGGCCAAGGGATCCTGTGACATGGAGCGGTCCCTGTCCCGAACCAAGCTCAAGGGAAAAACTCTTCTTGAACGATACACTGTCCGGCTCATCACAATAAGCATAGGCAGCCGTGCAGGCAGAAAGCAAGGCGGCCAGCATAAAAACTACCCGTCTCATTGCTTCTGGTCCATTTTAATGACTATCTCACGCTCACGAAGGTCGTAAAGAACCGTATCCTTGGCTTGATGCAGGTCATCGGGATCCTCGAAACGGAGATACGGGCCCAAAGCGTTCTTACGATAGGGAATATCCACATGGCAACTTCCGTCGTCACCCGTGACACCGATTTCAGTATATGCTACGGTGTTAAGTCTGTTTGACTGGCTGAAAACCTTTATCCCCTTAAGAGGAGCTCCGTTGGAATGTGAGACCACCTTGAAAGACATTGGAGCCTCCCCGGATTGTAAATAATACACTTCTTTAGGCGTGCCGTAGCAGGCCTGGAAAATGAAAAGCGCCGTTGTCAGGGAAGCACCTTTGAGTAAATTATGCAACCATTTCATATTACAAAAATACGTAAATTCGATTAATAAATACAGGGAAGGCCGGAATCTTGCACCGGCCATGCAAGAAATCTTAAAAAAGCGGATTATATTTGTGTTATGAATCCACTGCTTTTCCGCTTGTTCCGCGAAAACGAGACGAAGGTCCACGAACTGAACTACCTGTTCTGGGAGTGCACGATACGCTGCAACTTCCATTGCCGCCACTGCGGCAGCGACTGTTCGGTACTTAGCCGCGAGAAAGACATGCCCCTGGAAGACTTCCTCAAAGCCATCGACACCATCCCTGCAAAACACCGACCCAAGGATTTCACGGTAGTGCTCACCGGCGGCGAACCGCTGATGCGGCCGGATATAGCAGAAGCTGGCAAGGCAATCCGCGCCCGCGGCTTTGCCTGGGGCATGGTGTCCAACGGCTGGTTCTACGACGAAAGGAAACACGGCGAAATGATGGAAGCAGGCATGGGCACGATGACGATCAGCCTTGACGGACTCGAAGAGAGCCACGACTGGATGAGAGGTGTCCCGGGCAGTTTCAAGCATGCAGTCCGCGCAATCGGAATCATGGCTGCTGAGCCTCGGCTGAACGCCGACGTGGTGACCTGTGTCAACAAACGGAACATCGGCGAACTTCAGCAGATTCACGACCTGCTGGCCGGACTAGGCGTAAAACAGTGGCGCCTGTTCACCATTATTCCCATAGGACGTGCGGCCTCCGACCCTGAAATGCACCTCTCGGATGAAGAATTCACCCGACTGATGGAATTCATCAAGGGCAAACGGGAATCCGGCGGCCCGATGAACGTCACCTTCAGCTGCGAGGGCTACCTGGGCCGCTATGAAGAAAAGGTCAGGGACACCCGCTATTTCTGCCACGCAGGCGTGAACATAGCATCTATACTCATTGACGGCCGTATATGCGCCTGCCCCAACATCGACCGTGACCGTTTTTCCCAGGGCAGCATCTACAAAGACAATTTCTACGAAGTCTGGAACACCCGCTTCCAGCCTTTCCGCGACCGCAGCTGGGCCCGCACTGGAATTTGCAAGGACTGTAAAGAATGGCGCAACTGCCTTGGAAACGGCATGCACAACTGGCACGACGACTGCGGGTCGGTGCTCCAGTGCCACTACCGGAAAACCCTCAAAGCCGGCTGAATTCTTTCTTCGCCCGCTTGACCTGTTTGCGATATTCACAGCTGGACTGCAGCCTGCCGTAAGCTATGCTGGCTGCAAGGCGGCTGGCATCGACGTCGCTCTGCCAGTGCGCCCCGGCAATCACGCGGCTTTCGCCTGCGGCGTAGGCCCTGGCGAACAGAGCCTCGCAGGCAGCCGGATTGACCTCGGAAAGCAGCAGCGCCGCACTCCATGCCCTGATCGTGTGCCCGGAAGGATAGGATCCTTCGCCGGAAAGCTCATTCTCCTCCCAGACGGTCATCGAGTGTTCATGGAAATAAACGTAGGGGCGCTTGCGGCTGTAGAATGCCTTCGGCTTGAGACGCACCTGCTCTATGGTCGAAATGCCGTCGACCAGGAGGGCGTAAATCTCGGGGGTCGCCTCCTTGCTGATCGCCTTTCCGAATGGCACGCTCATTATGGCAGCAAGAGTGTCCAGCGACCAGGTGGCGTCCAGGGCGGCCTGTGCGGCCCTCGACTTGTCTTCCCGCTGGGACTTGCCCCACATGTAGCGCAGGATGTCGCGGTCGAATTCTGAACTTCCTTCTGCGGGAGGAGCGGGCAGGCACCTTAGCATGTCCGGCATTTCGCCCTGCGTGAAGTAGAGTTTCTGGGCCCTGAGGGGGAGTGCGGCCAGCAGGACAGCGGCCAGCAACGAGAGGCATCGCATTTTTTTCATATCGCAGCAAATGTACATATTATTTCTGATATTGTTTTGCTATCTTTGCATCTTATGGAATGGGTCCAGAAAAGAGAACCGGCTATAGACCTGATGCGCTTCATCGGGCTTTTGATGATTGTTTTCGCCCATCTGGGCCTTCCGAATGAAAACGTTTTCTTCCAGATCAGGACCTTCGATGTGCCGCTGATGATTTTCGTGTCGGGGCTGTCTTATTCCGGGCGGGACACCGGGCCATATCCGGCCTTCGTGTGGAAGCGGGCGAAGCGGCTCCTGATACCTCTCTACCTTTTCCTTGCCGGTTTCTTCCTGGTGCATTGGGCGTGCGCGGCCCTCGGATGGTCGGCCCCCATCCCGCCGGAAAAGATCTGGGGCTCGCTGAAACTCCGCCTGAATCCGTCCATCAATTTCGTGTGGATATTCAGGGTCTTCCTTATCGTGATGCTGCTGACGCCGCCTCTGGTGGCCCTCGAGAAACGCATCGACAAATGGTGGCTTGCCGTGCTGGTGTTTGCCGCGATGCTGGCGGGGCAGCATGGACTGATTGCCTGGCTCAAACCCCTGAAACCCGGGCATTTCGTCAGCGACTGGCTGCTCTATGTCCTGGGCTACGGCAGCGTGTTTTTCCTTGGCCTGGCATTGCGCAGATTCGATTTCAAGCGCGGCGTTGCGACCCTTGCCGTGCTGCTTGCCGTATTCATTCCCTTTGCGTTCAGCGTGGCTGCCGATAAAGGCTCATGGCTCAATATGCAGGCTTACAAGTATCCTCCGGGGGCATATTATATTCTCTGGGGCGCCCTGTGCAGCACTGCTGTCTGGATCAGCCGCAATGCCTGGCTGCCGGTGCTGAACCTGAAGCCGCTCCTGTTCATTGGCCAGAACACGATTTGGATGTATCTCTGGCACATAGTTTTTGGATATCCCTACTACCGTTCGGATGCGGTCCCGTATTTCTGGAAGTTCATTCTGTTCTTCTTCGTGCCGCTGGCCATCGTGGTCCTGCAGCATCTTCTGGTCTGCTGGCTGGAACGGAAGCATCCGGAACGGAAAAAGTATCTTGTGTATTTTAAAGGCTGACAAAGATGAAAAAGTATTGCCTGCTGCTCGCTGCCGCCATCGTGCTCATCTCCTGCGGAAAAGAATCGCCACGCCGGGAATGGGTGCGCACGCTGGATATAATTGCCCGACCTGTGATTATGAACACGGCCGGTGAAACCCTTCGGGCCAATATGCCCTACGAATCTCCGGACTCCGCCGGCAAGCGCAGGGACTTTTCGTATCTGGAGGCCCTCGGGCGCACGGTCTGCGGAATCGCTCCATGGCTTGAGAATGAATGGATAACAGACCCCTGGGAATCCGGCCTGCAGGAAGAGTATCGGGAACAGTCCAGAAAGGCCCTTGCCAACGCCGTCAATCCGCAGAGTCCGGACTATATGGCATTCGACCATGGCACGCAGCCGCTCGTGGATGCCGCCTACCTTGCCGAGGGCCTGGTGCGCGCTCCGCGTCAGCTCTGGAAGCTGCTTCCTGAAGGAGACCGCGACAATCTCGTCGCCGCCCTCAAGGCGACCCGCACGATAAAGCCCTTCGAAAGCAACTGGCTGCTCTTCGCTTCCCAGGTGGAAGCCTGCCTGCTGGAATTCACCGGCGAATGTGACACAGCCCGCATGCTCTACGGCGTGGAGCGCTTCAGGGATGCTTTCTATAAAGGCGACGGAGTGTACGGAGACGGCAATGCTTTCCATATGGATTACTACAACAGCTACGTGATACACCCAATGCTGCTGGACGTACTGAAAACCATGCAGAAACACAACATACAGGGTTATGAATTCATAGGCACCGAGCTCAAGAGGCACACCCGATATTCCGCAATACTCGAGCGGATGATTTCCCCGGAGGGCTATTATCCCGTGCTCGGGCGCTCAATAACCGCCTGCCGGACAGGCGTTTTCCACTGCCTCGCCCAGGATGCCCTGAACGGCACCCTGCCGGAGGAACTCACCCCGGGCGGAGTTCGCTCAGCTCTCGGGGCCGTGATACGGAGGCAGTTCGCCCACAAAGACTCGTTCGACTCCAACGGCTGGCTGCGGGTCGGATTCAGCGGCTCGCAACCAGAAATGGCCGAAAAATACGTGAACACCGGATCGCTCTACCACTGTCTGACCGTTTTCCTGCCCCTCGGTCTCCCGTCGGACGATCCGTTCTGGACCGAGCCTGATTCGCAATGGACCGGAGCCAGGATATGGGCAGGGGAACAATTGCACGGCGACCACGCCATAAAAGACTGACATGCCGAAAGAAGGAAAGATAATAATCCGCGGTGCGCGGGTCAACAATCTCAAGAACGTCACGCTGGAAATCCCGCGCGGCAAGCTTGTGGTCGTGACCGGCATTTCCGGCAGCGGCAAGTCCAGCCTGGCGTTCGACACCCTCTTTGCCGAGGGCCAGCGCCGCTTTGCCGAGAGCCTCAGTTCCTACGCCCGGCAGTTCCTGGGACGCATGTCCAAGCCCGACGTGGACGGCATAGAAGACATACCCCCGGCAATCGCGATAGAGCAGAAGGTCAACATCAAGAACCCCCGCTCCACCGTTGCGACGACCACCGAAATCTATGATTACCTGAGGCTTATCTTCGCCCGCATCGGGCGCACCTTCAGCCCGGTCAGCGGCAGGGAAGTCCGCAAGGAAGGGGTCTCCGACGTGGTCGCCTGGCTGGAGTCAGGAGGCGCGGCAGTGTCACCAGCCGGCATCGGCCCTAACGAACAGAAGGCCGGCGGCACTGCTGCTCCGTACTATATACTGGCCGACCTTGACTGGAAAAACCGCAACGACCGCACGGAACTACTGCTACAACTGAAGGAAGACGGCTACAACCGCCTCTGGGCCGACGGCAAGCCTGCCCGGATCGAGGATGTGCTCCAGACAAGCGAGCCTGAAGACGCCTGGCTGCTTATAGACCGATTCCGCGACCTGGAAGACCGCACTCGCCTTCTGGGCAGCATCTCTGATGCGTTCAGCAGGGGAGAAGGCAATATGGCAATAGCCACCGATGAAGGCCTGGCCAGGCGCTTCAGCAGCCGTTTCGAACTTGACGGCATCAAGTTCACCGAACCCGACGACTTCCTCTTCAGCTTTAACAGCCCGCTCGGCGCCTGCCCCACCTGCGGCGGCCTCGGCAAGATAATCGGCGTCAGCGAAGACCTCGTGGTGCCGGACAAGACCAAAAGCATCTACGACGGCGCAATTGCCTGCTGGCGAGGGGATAAGATGAGCTGGTTCAAGGACCACCTGGTTCAGCTTGCCCCCGATTACGACATCGACGCCTTCAAGCCGTGGTGCGAACTCAGCGCCCGCGAGAAGGACCTTATATGGAACGCACGCAGCGTGTCGGGCGATGAGCATTCGCTGGTCGGTATAGGGGAGTTCTTCGAATGGGTTGAAACACAGCGCTACAAGATACAGTACAAGTATATGCTGAGCCGCTTCAGCGGACGCACCACCTGCCACGACTGCAAGGGCTCACGCCTGCGCAAGGAGGCCCTTTGGGTGCGCGTGGGCGGCAAAAACATAGCCGAACTGCTGGACATGAACGTCCGGGAGCTGATTGATTTCCTCGAGCACTTGGAACTCACAGAATCTGAGGCTTCCGTGGCAGCCGAGCCGCGCGACGAAATCATATCCCGCCTCCGCTGCATCGACGACGTGGGACTGGGCTACCTGACTCTGAGCCGGGCGTGCAACACTCTTTCCGGCGGCGAGAGCCAGAGAATCAACCTCGTGACCGCCATCGGTTCATCGCTGGTCGGCTCCATGTATATACTCGACGAGCCGAGCATTGGCCTGCATCCCCGTGACACTGAGCGGCTTATAAAAGTGCTGAAGCGCCTCCGCGACCTTGGCAACACAGTCATCGTCGTGGAGCACGATGAAGAAATCATACGCGCCGCCGACTGGCTCATCGATATGGGCCCGCGTGCCGGAGAGTTCGGCGGTCAGGTGATCTTTGAAGGCAATCCCGGCAATTTCACGAACGCCCAGCTGGATGAATCCCTGACGCTGCAATACCTCGACGGCGTGCGCCACCGCTACGTCCGCACCCGCCGCGACTGGCAATACAGCATAACGGTCGAGGGGGCGCACGAGCACAACCTTAAAGACATAGACGTCCGTTTCCCGCTTGGCGTCCTGACCGTCGTGACAGGCGTCAGCGGCTCCGGCAAGTCAAGCCTGGTCGGTGACATCCTGTATCCAGCCTTGTACCGCCGCATCAATGATTCCGGTGACCTGCCGGGCGTCTTCCGCCGCCTCTCAGGCAACCTGGACCGCATACATCGTGTGGAATACGTGGACCAGAATCCCATCGGACGCAGCAGCCGCTCCAATGCCGTGACTTATCTCAAGGCCTACGATGCCATACGTGAACTGCTTGCAAAACAGCAGTACGCCAAGATCAATGGTTTCGGACCTAACTTCTTCAGTTTCAACCAGGAAGGCGGGCGCTGCCCGGAATGCCAGGGAGAAGGAGTGGTCAAGATCGAGATGCAGTTCATGGCCGACGTGACCATGGTCTGCGACGAATGCGGCGGCAAGCGATTCAAGCCGGACGTTCTGGAGGTTCGCTACCGCGGCAAGAACATAGACGACATACTGAACATGAGCGTGTCGCAGGCGGCGGAATTCTTTGCCGGAGGGGAAGAACCGGAAGCCAAGGAGGTTGCGGAGCGCCTGCAGCCCCTGCTGGACGTCGGCCTTGGTTACATACGCCTCGGCCAGAGCAGCAACACCCTGTCGGGCGGCGAGAGCCAGCGCATCAAACTTGCCTACTTCCTCAGCCTCAGCAGCAGGGACAAGAAGGCGGAAAAGATACTGTTCATATTCGACGAGCCGACCACCGGCCTCCATTTCTACGACGTGGAGAAACTGCTCAAGAGCTTCGACGCGCTGCTCGCCGCCGGGCACTCCCTTATCGTGGTCGAGCACAATCCCGACGTGATACGCAGCGCCGACTGGGTCATAGACCTCGGTCCGGACGCCGGCGACGAAGGCGGACAGATTGTCTTTGAAGGCACGCCCGAAGACCTGAAGAAAGCATCCACCCACACAGCCAAGTATATATGAGTTCCAAAGTCCTGCAGTTCATTTCCGGCCGTATAGGGCAGATGAAGCGTATTGAAGCCGCATGCAAGGGGGTGGACAACATTATCTGGGTCCATTCCTCTTCCTACGGTGAGTTCGAAGAGGCGCGCCCGGTAATTGCTGCCATACGCGCAAAGCACCCGGAATATAAGTTTCTGGCAACTTTCTTTTCCCCGTCGGGCTATGAATACCTGAAGAACGATTCTGTGGTGGATTATGTGTTTTACCTGCCGCTCGACCTTCCGGGAAACGCCCGCCGCTTCCTTGATGCCGTGCGTCCCGTGAAGGTGATTGTGTCCATCAGCGACTACTGGCTGGGATTCCTGCACGAACTGAGGAGAAGGGGCATTCCCGCCTTCCTTATCTCCGCGCGCTTCGTGCAGAAGATGATTTATTTCAAGCAGTTAGGGAAGCCCTACCTGAATGCGTTCAAGACCTGTTTCACGAAGATAATAGTCAACAGCGAGTCTTCATATAATGTTCTGAAAGCCAACGGCCTGACCAACATAGCACTGGCAGGCGACCCCCGTATGGACCGGGTCACGGCAATAGCAGCCCAGCCCTGGTCGGACGCAATCGTCGACGAATGGAGCTGCGGACGCAAGGTGTTCGTGGCTGGCAGCACCCTTCCCGATGAAGATGATGAATGTATCATAGCCGCCGCCAATGCCAATCCCGACGACAAGTTCCTCGTGATTCCGCACGAACAGGGGAAGGCCCAGCTGATGCACCTCCAGAGTGCCATCAAGGAGAAAAGCGTGCTGTACACCCAGGCTGGCGACGATGTGCGCGAAGCCCAGGTGCTGATAGTGGACACCGTCGGAATGCTTTCCAAGCTGTACCGCTATGGTTTTGCCGCTTTCGTGGGTTCAGGCTTCGGCGGTGGTTCGCCGCACAGTGTCATCGAGCCGGCCGCTTATGGCATTCCGGTATCGTTCGGTCCGATTTTCGGCGTGCAGATGCATTGCGAGAAGATGGTCGCAGCCGGAGCGGCCCAGGCAGTCTCCGGGCGCGAAGAGTTCTGCGCCTGGTACAAGCGCCTGAAGGAGAACCCGGATTACTGCATGGCGATGGGGGAGGCGGCCGCGCGCTACTGCGCCGGATCCAGCGGTGTGGCAGAGGCTATTGCAGAAATGATAATGGATTAATCGTCAATGAATTCCAGGGAGAACCTTAAGCCTTTCTTCAGGTCATGATTCACCCTTTTCCCGAGCAGCTCCGGAAGATATTTCGGATGCAGTCCGAAGCCCGGGCGTATAGAACGGACGTTCTCTTCAGTGATCACATCGCCCTTCTTCATATCCCTGACGACATAGAGTGAACGGCTGAACTGCCGGCCCTCGATCCTGTCGCCCTCGGCATGATAGCTCACATTCCCGATAGCCTTCTCTATCTTCCTTATCGAAGCGCACATAGCTGCAAATTCATCTTTCGGCATTGAGAAAGCGGCATCGGGACCACCGATGCTCCTGTCCAGGATAAAATGCTTCTCCACTACGCTTGCACCAAGGGCCACGGCAGCCAGGGCCACTTCGCAGCCTTCGGTGTGGTCGGAAATGCCGGCACGTACGCCGAAACGTGACGGATAGTCGCACATTGTCGCAAGGTTAGCGTCTTCCACCGGCGCCGGATAGGCTGACGTGCATTTCAGGAGGGTGATATCATCGTTGCCTTCGCTCCTGCACGCATCTACCGCCATAGCAATATCATCCAAAGTCGCTATGCCGGTGGAAATAATCACGGGCTTATGCTTTGAGGCGACATAGCGTATGAGGGGTATGTCCGTGATTTCGAAGCTGGCTATCTTGTAGATCGGATTTCCGAGGCTTTCAAGGAAATCGACGGCACTCTTGTCGAAAGGGGTTGAAAAGCAGGACAGGCCGATTCGCCGGGCCTCCTCGAATATGGCCGCGTGCCATTCCCAGGGAGTGAACGCCTCGCTGTAGAGGTCATACAGGGTTCTCTTGTCCCAGAGGGCCGTGCCTTTGACCACGAAATCGGGGGAGTCGCAGTCAATGGTCAGCGTGTCCGCCGTGTAGGTCTGGATTTTAACAGCATCAGCACCGGCTTCACGCGCGGCGCGCACGGATTCCAGGGCGAGGTCGAGACGATGCCCGTGGTTTGCCGACAACTCGGCGATTATGAAAGTCTTACCGCTCATTGCAACTCTTTGCAAAGATAATAAAAACGATCGTCACTGCTCTCAACGCAATACCCGACGGACTGATGGAAAGCAAGGGAGGCGGGATTGTCTTTAAGCACGCAGGCGGTCAGCACCCTGACGCCCCTCCTTGCTATGCGCGTCTCCATGAGGCGCTCCATTGCGGCGCCAACACCGCTGTGCTGGCGGCCGGGCGCGACGAAAAGGCCGCGGTCGGCGCTCCGCCCGTCTATAATGTCCACGAAATCATAGGTACCCTCAAGCTCGTCGCCGTCGAAGAAGGCATAATATTCCCTGTCAGGATGCCGTTTGAGCCCCTCCACGAAAGCGCAGTGCGACTCAAAGCTGAAAGGTTCTGGATTGGTCATCCGGCAGCGGATCTCAGGCAGGTTGCGGGTTTCCCAGACCATACGGCTCTGCTCAGGTGTCAGCGCCGTGTATGGCACAATATCCAGAGAAAGCCCCCTGAACAGGTTGACGAAGCGCTTTTCAACGCCGTCAAAGGAAATGCTTCCCGAAGGCGCGGGAGTGTTCAAATCCACTGAGTCTCGGAGCAGGTTATCCAGGGGGTGCACAAGGTCACGCCGGCACAGCATCTCATAGAAAGCCTTCTGGTTGTCAACATAATAGCCGGCATAGACATCGCAACCGCAGGCCAGCGCTTCATAGCAAGTACCGCTGGCTGAACACACGGCAATGCGCGAAGATCGCATCAGGGATGCCATTTCTGCCGGGCTCACATTGTGGTGGACTGAAACTCCGGGAATCTCAGACAGTTCGCGCAGGGCAGGGAAGCCGTCACCGACCACGGCATCAATCCGGGTCTCAGGATACGATTCACGAATGAGCCTGGCAAAGCGAAGCGTCAAGGCTTCCGGATCGGAACCGCCGAAAGAAATGAACACTCCGTCTCGAGTCACCCCCTGGGACGGCTCCCTGAATGCTTCCCCTACAAGCGCATAGGAAGGCCCGCAGGCGATGAACGTCCCGTCATCCATTTCATAGGCGGAAGCATTGTCGGAACAGGGGCTCAGCAGTAAATCACAATGGAAATACCTGTCGTGCAAGTCATCGATACACACCAACTTGCACCTCTTCTCCTTAATCTTCAGTTGATATTCCGGAGTAAAGAAATAATTGTCCAGTACGACTATTTCTCCGCCATCGAGACTATCCAGGAATGTACCGAAACGGGCTTCGCCTGAGGGCAGGGGTTCAAGGGGGCAAACAGTTGAAGCCAGGCTGTATTGCCAAAGTGTAGGCTCAGCGGAAAAGAACCGGCAGTCGAAATTGTCTTTCAACATGGAAGCGAGGGCAAGGCTGCGGACAAAGTGCCCGTAGCCTATACCCGGACCAGTGTCCGCTCGAAAGTACACCCTGCGCTTCATTAATTTAACCTTGCAAATCCTGAATGGCAGACAGGACCTTTGAGTTCCTTGGTGATATCCCTTCCGTCTTCGAATTCGCGGATGCGGGCGAAAATGGGATCAAGAGTATCAAAATAGCCGTCGATTATATCCGGCGTGTGGCATATGCAGGCATACATGCTGTTGCCGGCAAGATAGCCCTTGGCAAGCATCTCCTGCGTGATGTAGGTCTTGTAGGCCAGTGCGTTGGGGCTCTGGAAAGTGTAGCCGGCAAGGGCCGGGATGCCCCATTGCTTGATCGCGAGGCCGTATTTATCTGCGAGGGCCTGCCAGCGGCGCTTGTTTTCAATGCCTATTGTGGTGATCTTTTCCCAGGAGCGTTCTTTTTCTATCACGTCAATGGCGGCAAGAGCGGCCGTGGGACCTATGCGTTCGGTCCAGAAGGTACTGCTGATGAAGGTGCCCTGGGCGGCCTGCATGATCCATTCCTTGCCCACGACGGCGGAGATGGCGTAACCGTTGCCCATGGTCTTGCTGTAGATGGCCATGTCGGGCTCCACGCCGTATTTCTTGTAGAGGCCGCCGAAAGTCTCGCGGAAGCCGCTGGTGCATTCGTCAAAGATAAGGATGATGCCGCGGGCTGAGCAGAGCTCGCGTATCTTCTGCAGGTAGCCGGGCTCGGGGCCGTCGTTGCGGCAGACTTCCATCTTTATGGCAGCCAGGTCGTTATGTTCTACGATGTCCAGCAGTTCGTCGAAATTGTTGTAGTGGAAGGGGATGGTGGAGCCGCGCAGGCCCTTCGGGACTCCTGCCGGATCGAGGCCGGGGAGAAGGTGTCCGGCAAGCGCGTCGCTCTCGCCGAGGTTGACCGAAAGGTACCAGTCGTGCCAGCCGTGGTAGCCGCAGATGGCCACCTTGTCCTTGCCTGTGGCAGCCCTTGCGATACGCACGGTCACGGCGTTTATTTCCCCTCCGGTGCGGGCGAAACGCACCATGTCAGCCCAGGGATTGAGCCCTATAAGCCGCTCTGCCAGAGCCACTTCCTCAGGAGCGTTGAGAGTTGAGAGATTGCCGTCACGGACCACGCGCGCCACGGCTTCATCGACTTCTTCGCGGCCGTAGCCGAGGGTGTTGGTGCCGACGCCCATCAGGGAGCAGTCTATGTATTCCTTGCCGTCCAGGTCCCATACGCGGCAGCCCTTGGCCTTACTGAAATAAGCCGGCCATCCTTCCGGAAGGAACATTTCCGGACGTTTGGATAGAAGCATGGTGCCGCCAGGTATGAGTTTTCTGGCTTTCTTGTAGAGTTCTTGTCCTTTTCCCATAGCAGTTCTATTTTGTGGGGGCATCTTCCCGCAACGATTTTGCATAGCCTTCGTTGTAGCCGAAACGGCTGTTGACGCCTTTCAGGCCGGGATTTGCCTCGAGGTAATCAATGTAATCCTTCCAGCCGCGGTCGATGCCAAGGGCCCGGATAAGCGATGACAGCACCTCGAAATCTTCGGGCTCGTCGAGAGTGATGCGGTAGCTGTCTGCACCGAACTCTCCGGCAGGATTTGACAGATAGGCGCTCTTGAAAAGGGAGCCGCCGCGGGCGCTGCCGTTTTTCCAAATAAATGGAGTCACGTGCTCGCGCTCGGAACGGAGAGACGCTTCCTCATAGGCACGCTTCAAGGCGCTGAACCTGAACACCTCAGTGTCAAGCCCGTCAGGGAAACTTGCCGGGTCGGTAGCGGCATAGTCATAGCCTCCTTCGACGGCGAAATCTATCACAGAATCAATCACTTCCGGATCAATCAGCGGGCAATCGGAGGTCAGGCGCACCACATAGTCGGGCTCTTCGGGAGCGGCAGTGCTCCAGAAGCGGGCGAGCACATCATCCACTGAGCCCCTGCAGTATGCGAGCCCCAGACGGTCGGCGACGGCGACGATGAGCGCGGAGCCTTCTTCGGGCGTGGTGGCAATTTTCAGGGCGCTGATACGCTTGGAGCGGAGTATGCGGCGCAGGTGAATCTCCAGCAGCGGCATTCCGTCCACTTCTTTAAGTATCTTGGCCGGCAGGCGGGTGGAACCGTAGCGGGCCTGTGTTATTGCAAGTATTTTCATTTCCAGTTGACGGGATTAAGCAGCGCCCGGTCGCTTACTTCTATGTCGAAATCAAACCAGCAGTCGGCGTCGCAGTCATCGATGTCGGCCTGCAGCTGCGCCTTGTTGTCCACGCCCACAAGGACGCCGTCAACCAGCGGATTGAGCAGGTTGAAAGCGAGCGCAAGGGCTGAAACGCTGACACAGTTCTCGGATGCCTCGGCATCGATCTGTTCAAGCGCGGGGCGCAGTGGCTGCAGTTTTTCGGGAAGAGCATTCCTGTCCATGAAGAACAAGCCCTGCAGGAAAGTGCTGCGGACGTGGATTTCCACGCCGCGCGCTTTCAAATCACGCAGATACGGATCGAAACTGCGGTCCAGCAGATTGCGCGGGAACTGCAGCAGGTCGAAATCCACTCCGGCTTCCAGCAGCATGTCCAGCTCGTCGGGGGAGTACAGTGAAAAACCTATCCTTTCCACCTGCCCGGCATCGCGCAGCCGCCTGAATTCATCCCATATCTTCGGGCTTTCGCGCCATACATGAAAATGGTGCAGCAGGTAGCCGTAGAGGCTTTCTTTGCCAAGACGCAGGAGTGAACCTTTAAAAGCCCCGGAAACATCTCCGCCGCCGGCAGGGTACTTGGAGACAATACGGAATCCGTCCGTGCCGGCATTTCCAAGCACCTGCTCGGCTTCGCCGTAAGCGCTTGAAGTATCGAGAGTTGTGATTCCGGCGCCACGGGCCAGGTCGAGGATCCCGGAGACTTCACCGAAGTCCGGACGCCCTGCGGAATTGATGCCGTAGCTGCATCCGAACTGGACGGTGCCGAGCACCAGCTTGGAGGCCCCGTTCATCGCACGAATTCAAGGACACTTTCAATCACCCAGTCCTGTTCCTCATCGGTCAGGCTGGGATACATGGGCAGTGCAAGGCAGTGCCTGTAGTAATCTTCGGCCACAGGAAGGTCGCCCTCTTTCCAGCCGAACTGGCGGTAGTAGGGCATAAGATGCACGGGAATGTAGAGCACCTGTGCGAATATGTTCCTGGTGCGGAGGAAATCATAGAGTTCCTTGCGCCTGTCGACCTGTATCACATAAAGATGGAATGCGTGCACGATGCCCTCGCCCCTCCAGGGGGTGCGGACAGCGCTGCCCCGGAATGCTTCGTCGTAACGGGCGGCTATTTCCGCACGTCTGGAGAGACTCCAGTCAAGGCGCCGGAGCTGGGAAATGCCGAGGGCAGCCTGCATGTCCGTGATCCTGTAATTGAATCCCAGGTCCAGCATCTCGTAATACCAGCCGCCGTCGTTGCGCGTCATCAGCGAAGGGTCCTTGGTGATGCCGTGAGTGCGGTAGAGCTGGGCCCTGCGGTATAAAGCCTCGTCGTTCAAGGTCACGGCTCCGCCCTCGCCGGTGGCTATGTGCTTGACGGGATGGAAGGAGAAGCAGGTAAAATCGGAGAAATCGCAGGAGCCGATTTTGTGGACCTTGCCTTTGCTGTCGGTGAAGCAGGCTCCGGGAGCGTGGCAGGCGTCTATGACCACGGCAAAACCGTATTCGTCGGCCAGGGCGCGGAGACGCTCTTCGTCGATCGGATAGCCGGCGAAATCCACGGGCACGACTGCCCTGTAGGTACCTTTCGGGGATGCCTTAAGCATCTCCTCGAGTTTGTCGAGGTCCATCAGGTAGGTCCGGGGGTCTATGTCGCAGAACACCATGTCGGCGCCGGGAAAGCGGAAGGCGTTGGCCGTTGCCACGAAGGTGATCGGAGTTGTTATAACTTTGTCGCCGGGCTTTATGTCAAGGGCCGCGGCGCATAAGCGGAGGGCGGCTGTGCCGTTGCTGAGCAGGGAAGTGAAGCGGCAGCCCATCCTGGCAGAGAATTCGCGCTCGAATTCCGCAATGCGGGGGCCCTGCGTCAGGTTTTCCGAGCGAAGCGCTTCAACTACGGCCGCCACGTCTTCGTCCGTTATGTATTGATGTCCGTATGGAATTGGATGGTCAATCATCTGGAGTCAAAATTTTTCCACAAATATAGCACTTATTTTGGGGAATTCACTAAATTTGTAGGTTATGAAAAATGCACTCCGCTACTTCTTGCTTCCTGTTCTTGCAGGCTTCGCAATTGCCTGCGCCAGGGAGACTGTTCCCGATATGACCGGCGACGCCGATCTTGTTGAAATCCACATCAAAGCCAGTTCCGAAGGCACGAAAACCTTCCTTGGCTCCGACCTCCACACCCACCTCTGGGCAGAGGGCGACAAGATTGCCATATATGACGGCGGCGCGATAAGGGAATTCACCCTCGTGTCCGGCGCCGGGACCCAGTCCGCCGTGTTCACCGGCCGCGTCTCCAGCAGTTCCACCCAGTTCGTGGCCGTGAGTCCGTATTCGGCGGCTAAGCTCAACAACAGGGTGGTCACCCAGAGCGTACCGGCAGAACAGACCGTCGCCAGCGGCGCAGATCCGGCAGCCCTTGTGATGCGTGCCGAATGCAGCAGGGGATCCACCCTCCAGTTCAGCAACGTGACGAGCCTGCTGAAATTCACCGTTCCCGACGGAGTTGACAACGTCACTTTCAGCGTCCTGGACGGCGGCATCCTGGCCGGAGATTCCTCCAACTCGGTGTCCGTCAATCTCCCCGGGACGGCAGGCAGTTTTGCGGCCGTGGTCAATCCCGGCGAATACAAAGGCATCAGCGTGGTCATCAATGCCGGCGGGCAAATGTACTACAAGTCATCTTCCAACACCGTGAAGGCTGCCAGGAGTGCAGGCAGCGACCTCGGAACACTGGCGCTGACAAATCCCGCCACCATAATAAAAACTTCTGCCGAGCTCACATCCTTCCTGGGCGGAAGTTCCTCTTCCACTACTCATGTTGTCCTCCTCGATGCCGACATCGACATGTCCGGCACGGATTTCAGTCCGGCAGCCGACTTTGCAGGCAGTATGGACGGACAGGGGCATGTCATCAGCGGTGCCTCCAAGGCCCTGTTCACCGACAACCACGGCGAACTTGCCAACTTCACCGTCACCGGCAGCTATGCGCCGGCTTCCGACGAATTCGCCCCCGTGGCCATCAGCAACCACGGCAGCATTTCGGCCGTGGATGTGGATGTCAACGTGAGCCGCAGCGTCTCCGTAGCAGCTTCCGCCCCCATCGTGATCGGCGGCATCGTGGCGTGGAACTACGGTCCGGTCAGCGGCTGCTCGGCCAAGGGCTCCGTCTACTATTCGACCACTTCCTCCATTGCGGCTGTCGCCATCGGCGGCATCGCAGGCTACAGCGAAGCTCCTTTTGAAGACTGCACCAACAGCGCCTCCATTTCACTGAGCGCAAAGTACGGCAGCGGCATGTTGGCACTGGGACAGATTAGTTCCTCCGCATCCAACTTGGGCGGTATTGTTGGTGCCGCCTGGTCAGGCTTCAACGCGACCGGCTGTGTAAACGAAGGTGACATTACCTATTTCAACGATGCCATCGAGACGGCAGGGAATGTCATCTACCAGCGTAACCAGATAGGCGGTATCGCCGGCTCTCCGTACGGTGACATTACCGGCTGCAGCAACACCGGTTCCATATCGGTGACCGCCACGACCTCCAACGGAGCAGCCTTCTCAGGCGCCAACTACATTTTCGACGTAGGCGGTATCAGCGGCGGCAGTTTCCACGAGACTGGTGACTACAAGGCGGTCAATGACCACACCAATATTACCAATTGCGTTAATTCGGGCAACATCGACCTGCATATAGACGCCTCCGCGTCCAATTCACCCGTAGGCGGCATCGTGGGCTGGGGCAACGGCGAGCACACCGCAATCGCCTGCAAGACTTCCGGCTGTTCCAACAGCGGAAACATCACCATGAAGGGCCTCGGCAAGATGCGTCTCGGCGGCATCATGGGCGGCACGGGAACAATTGAGAATTGCTCCAACAGCGGCCGAATCTACGTCGAATCCGCCGATGCGAACTCCTCTATCGGCGGCATCAATGGCTTCCATTCCCAAGACCACGGCCTCTACGCCTGCACCAACACAGGCGACGTCGTGTCCAAGGTCTCGCTGTTCGGCGTCGGCGGCCTGATCGGTTGCCACGGCGGCGTGAACCTGACTTCATCTGCCGCCTGCAAGGTGCTTTGCAACGTTGAGAGCGGGGCGTCCGACCGCAGCGGAGTCGGCATGGTGCTCGGCACCTACAATAAGGAAACGACTAAGAACGTCGTGCTCGGCACTGAGGCTGAACCCATCGAGGTCAAAGGCAACGTCAGCTTCTCCGGCCGTGGAGTGGAGCTCAATGCCGGCAATTTCACGTCTTACCTGACCGGCACCTCCTATGCTTCTTCTACACATGTTGTCCACGCTTACTGCAATACACCCGCTCCTGCAAATTCCTATTATGCTGAAGGAAGCGTCAAATACACCGACGGCTCCCCGGCAGCAGGCGTCAGCGTCAGCGACGGCTTCAATGTGGCCGTGACCGACTCCGAAGGCAACTACAGGCTGGATACCTGCGAAGACAGCTGGTACATCTACCTGTCGATGCCGGCCGACGCCGTGATTGAAAAGAAGTCCGACGGAAGGCCCGACTTCTTCACCCGCTACGAATATCCTTCCACGCGCTACGACTTCACTCTCAAGCGCCAGGAAGTGGAGAATGAGTTCATGCTCTTCGCCTTCGCAGACCCCCAGGCGCATAACGCCGACCGTAATACCGGCAAGGCCGACACCGACCGCTTCAACCAGGAGGCCGTGCCTGCCATCAACGAGCAGATTTCCAGCCAGTCGCTGCCGTGCTACGGAGTGACGCTCGGCGATATCGTGTATTCCGAGGGCAGCCGCAATTCCAACGGCGGCATGACGACGATGCGCACTCATTTCGGCAAGGTCAACATGCCCGTGTTCCAGACTATGGGCAACCATGACTACACCTACTTCTACGGCACCAGCAAGGAACTGAAGATAGATGCGACCAGCAGTACCGTGTTCCTTCGTGCCCAGCGCGCGTTCGAAGACGCCTTCGGTCCCATCAACTTCTCCTTCAACCGCGGCAGCGTCCACGTGGTCTGCATGCGCAACATCATCTTCGACAGTACCACAGACGCATCCGACTATCATTGCGGCTATACCGACGAGCAGTGGGCCTGGCTGCAGGCCGACCTCGCCAACGTGCCCAAGTCCAAGATGGTCATACTCTGCGGCCACATTCCGCTCGTCAACAATACGGGTGAACACATCAGCGACGTTATCGCCCTGGTCAAACAATATAAATCTCCCAAGATTTTCTCCGGGCATACCCACTACAAGCGTTACTATACGGCCAAGGGCATTCCCGAGCATATCCACGCAGCTGTCTGCGGCCAGTGGTGGTGGAGCAACGTGGAAGGCGACGGCGCTCCTAACGGATATACCGTATATCACCTTAAGGGAACATCATTCGCAGATGAATACTTCATTGGGTTCCACAACCATATGAACACCCGCGATTATCAGATGCGTGTGTACAGGGGCAATATCACCAACGGAGGCAAATACGCTTACTTCAAATGGCCCCACGAAGCATCCAGGCTGATGATCAACGTGTTTAACGGCGACAGCCGCTGGTCGGTAAAGGTCTATGAGAACGGCACCCTTGGCGGCAGCGCTTCCCTCATGTCCTACAGCCGCCAGACCTACGAATCCGTGACCGCCGGAGAGACCTACACGGTCAATGCAAACTCCAGCAATGACTGGTGGGCAATAGGCTACCATATCGGAGTGCGCAAGAGGGGAACGTCAAGCACTTCCTACTACACGAGCAATTTCCACATGTACACCTACACGCTCAAGGACCCCGATGCGACCGTGCGTGTGGATGCCACGGACGCCTATGGCAACACGTATTCCTGCTCCGAAATAATCAGCACCGACTGTTACTATCCGAGTTACATGAAGTTCGGCAATGTCAACTGACACGCTTTACGACCCGCTGCGCCGCAAGGAAGTGGCCGCCACCCCCGAGGAGAGGGTGCGCCAGTGGTTCATTGTGTGCCTGCGCGAAGACTTCGGAGTGCCGGTGCACCTGATGATGAGCGAAGTGGGAATGAAGTTCGGGAAGAAACCCTACAGGGCTGACATTCTTGTCTATGACCGCTCCGGAAGCCCCCTTGCCGTGGTCGAATGCAAGCGGCCGGACGTAGAGCTCACCGGCGAGACGGCGAGGCAGGCCCTGCGCTACGACATGGTCCTGAGCGTCCGCTGGATCATACTGACCAACGGCCACAAGACCTTCGTTTTCCAGCGTTCGGGCGATACGTTCGAGCCTTGTGCGCAGATACCTGATTACGAAACTATGACATGCCAACGATAATGTCCCAATACCTCGACCGGCCGGTTTTCAGGCTGGTCAGCGAGACCGCTGCAGAGCGCGGCGTCCGAGCCTTCGTGATCGGAGGATACGTGCGCGACTGCCTGCTCGGCCGCCCCTGCACCGACATAGACATAGTAGTGGAGGGGAGCGGAATCGACTTCGCCCGAGCGGTGGGGGAGAAGACAGGTCACAATGTGTCCTACTTCCCCAGCTTCGGTACTGCCATGCTCCGCTACCACGGCGACGAAATCGAGTTCGTCGGCGCCCGAAAGGAGTCCTACCGCAGGGAGTCCCGCAAGCCCATCGTGGAGAACGGTACCCTGGAGGACGACCAGCTGCGCCGGGATTTCACCATAAATGCGCTGGCACTCAGCCTGCAGGCCGATGACTACGGCGCCCTGGTGGATCCTTTCGGCGGTGTCCGAGACCTTGCTGCAGGCATAATACGCACGCCCCTCGACCCTGACACCACTTATTCCGACGATCCCCTGAGGATGCTGCGCGCCGTGCGCTTCGCAGCCAAGCTCAGCACGCCGGAACTGAAGTTCGAGATTGTGCCGGAGTCAATGGAATCGATGCGCCGTATGGCCGACCGCCTTTCCATCCTGTCAATCGAACGGGTGACTGAGGAACTGACCAAGATGATGTCCACCCCAAGGCCGTCCGTGGCTTTCAGGCTTATGGACGAGGCCGGGCTGCTGTCCCATATCATTCCGGAAATCAGCGCGCTGAAGGGCGTCGAGACCGTGGACGGCAGGGGACACAAAGACAATTTCGAGCACACGCTTGCAGTGCTGGACAACGTTGCAGCCGTGTCGGACAGCCTGCCCCTGAGATGGGCGGCGCTCTTCCACGACATCGGCAAACCCGCCACCAAGCGCTACGAACCGCCGGTGGGCTGGTCGTTCCACGGCCACGATATCGTCGGAAGCAAGATGATACCCGGCATCTTCGAACGCCTGCGCCTTCCGCTCGACACCATGAAGTACGTCAAGAAGCTTGTCTGGCTGCACCTGCGCCCCATTTCCCTCGTCGATGACGAGGTGACCGACAGCGCAGTGCGCCGCCTGCTTTTCGACGCCGGCGACGAGATAGAAGGACTGATGATACTCTGTAACGCAGACATAACGTCCAAGAATCCCGTGAAGGTGGCGCGCATCAAGTCCAACTTCGAGCTGGTGAAGCAGAAGATGGCTGTGGTGGAAGAGAAAGACCGTATCCGTAACTTCAAGAACCCCATTACGGGAGAATATGTGATGCAGGTTTACGGCATCCCGCCGTGCCATGAGATCGGCCACCTGAAGGAAGCCGTCAAGGAGGCTATCCTGGACGGGGTGATCGGCAACAATTTTGAGGAAGCGGACGCCTACATGCGCAAGATAGCCCCCCAGTTCGGCCTGCATGAGAAATAAATATATCTCATACCTGCGTGACATACGCCGCTATTCCGAACGAACCTGTGAGATTTATTCGGAGGTGCTGGACACTTATGTGGAGTTCTGTCAGGGCGACGACGATTTCGCGCACACCCTGACCGTGAACGGAGTGCGGACCTACGAAGTCTGGCTGTTCGACAGCCGCAAGCTTTCCCCGGCCACCGTCTCCCAGCATCTCAGCGTGCTTTCCGGATTCTGCCGTTTCCTGATGAAGCAGGGCGTGCTGCAGAGCAATCCCGTGCATCTTGTACGCCGTCCGAAGCAGGAGAAGCGCCTTCCGTTGTTCTATAAAGACAAGTCGATGAAGGAGTATTTCGAGGGCACCAAGGGCGACCCGGAATTCGGCACGCCGGAGCAAAAGCTCAGCAGGCTGATTATAAGCCTTCTGGCCTCCTGTGGCCTGCGCCGGTCCGAGCTTATCGGGCTCAATGTGGGCAGCGTGGATTTATCGAGGCAGGTGCTGCGCGTAAAAGGCAAAGGAGATAAAATGAGAGAAATTCCTCTGATTCCTTCGCTTTGTCAGGAAATTTCCTTATATTTGAATGCAGTCAGTTCTTTGACGGATGATGCTTCTGACCCGGAGGCCCCGCTCCTCCGCACGCCCAAGGGCGCCCGCTTGTATCCCGTGTTCGTGGACAGGGTGGTTAAAAAAGAGCTCGCGGCAGTACCGGACATAACCGTCCGCCGCTCCCCGCACGTGCTCCGCCACACCCTCGCCACCGAACTCCTCCAGGACGGCGCCGACCTCAATTCCATAAAGGAATTGCTCGGGCATTCCTCGCTGGCAGCGACCCAGGTCTACACGCACAACACCGTCGAACGTCTGCAGAAGGTTTATACTAACGCCCATCCAAGGGCAAAAAACGGAGGTAAAAATGGAGATTAAACTCAAAGCCCTCAAGTTCGACGCCGGTGACAAGCTCACCGCTTTCGTCGAGAAGAAAGTGGCCCGCCTGGAGAAGTTCTTCCTTCCCGGAGTGGCCCCTGAGACAGAAGTTTCCCTTGAGGATGTCAAGGAAGGCAAGAAGGCCAAGCTTCACATCCATCTTCCCGGAGACGATCTCATCATTGAAAAGGTCGCAGACACATTCGAAAACGCCGTCACCGGCGCCGTTGACGCCATGAAGGAGAAGCTGACCCGGGTCAAGGAGAGGGTATTCGACAAATAGAGCCTCCAAGGCATTATTTAAGGCGGTCCGTACGGGCCGCCTCTTTTATTGCTGGTCGCCGAGGAGCTTTTCGCGAAGGTGCTTGAGCATATCCTTGGTCATGGTCTCAAGGTTGTAGGAGGGGGACCAGCCCCATTCCTTGCGGGCGCAGACATCGTCCATCTTGTTCGGCCAGGAATCCGCGATGGCCTGGCGCACCGGATCGACCTCATAACGCATCTTGAAAGTCGTTATATGCTTGCGGATGGCATCATATACCTCCTCCGGATCGAAGCTCATCGAGGCAATGTTGAATGAGTTGCGGTGCACGAGATACCTCGGGTCGGCCTCCATCAGGTTGATTGCCGCCTTGATAGCATCCGGCATGTACATCATATCCATATATGTGCCGTGGGCAAGGGGGCAGACGAATTCTTCGCCCTTGACGGCAGCATAGTAGATTTCCACGGCGTAGTCGGTGGTGCCGCCCCCGGGAAGGGTCTTGTAGGAAATAAGGCCGGGGAAGCGGACGGAACGGGTATCGACGCCGTATTTATGGAAATAATAGTCGCTCAGCAGTTCGGTGGCCACTTTCGTGACTCCGTACATGGAGGTGGGGCGCTGTATGGTGTCCTGGGGGGTGTTGTCGCGAGGGGTGTCGGGGCCGAATGAGCCGATGGACGAAGGGGTGAACACGGCGCAGTGCTTCTCGCGGGCCACTTCCAGCACATTGATAAGGCCGTTCATCTGGATGTCCCAGGCCTTGAGGGGCAGGCGCTCTGCCGTTGCCGAAAGGAGGGCGGCGAGATTGTAAATCGTGTCTATGTCGTATTTGTCGACTATATCGGCTATCTGTTTGCCGTCACAGACGTTGGCCTTTTCTGCGGGACCGCTTTCGAGCAGGTCGCCTGTGGGCTCCGATCCGGGTATGTAACCCGCGACGATACGGCCGTGGCGGTAGGTCTTGCGGAGCTTCATCGTCAGTTCCGAGCCAATCTGGCCAGTGGAACCAATTATGAGAACATTTTTCATAACGTGCTATTAATTGTCCTGCAAATTTAGTAATTTTGTGCGAATATCACATAAGACTAATAATATGTACGGAGCATTTAAATCCTATCTTCAGCAGGAGCTGAAATCCATCGACGAAGCCGGTCTCTACAAACGCGAACGCACCATCTGCTCCCCGCAGGGAGCTGAAATCACCCTTGCCGACGGCAGCAAGGCCCTGAATTTCTGCGCCAACAACTATCTCGGCCTTTCGGACAATCCGCGCCTTATCGCCGCGGCGAAAAAGGCCATGGACGAACGCGGCTTCGGCATGTCTTCCGTCCGCTTCATCTGCGGCCGCCAGGACCTGCACACCGAGCTTGAGAAAGCCATCTCTGCATATTTCCACACCGACGACACGATACTTTACGCCGCCTGCTTCGATGCCAACGGCGGAGTCTTCGAGCCCCTTCTGACCGCAGAAGACGCCATCATTTCCGATGCACTGAACCACGCCTCCATCATCGACGGAGTGCGCCTCTGCAAAGCCGTGCGCTACCGCTACGCCAACGCCGACATGGCCGACCTGGAGCGCTGCCTGCAGGAAGCCCAGGCCCAGCGTTTCCGCATCATCGTGACCGACGGCGTCTTCTCAATGGACGGCAACGTGGCCCCGATGGACAAGATATGCGAGCTCGCCGAGAAGTATGACGCCCTCGTGATGGTGGATGAAAGCCACAGCGCAGGCGTCGTGGGCAAGAGAGGCAGGGGAGTCGCTGAGCTCTTCGACCTCTACGGCCGTATCGACATCCACACCGGCACCCTCGGCAAGAGTTTCGGCGGCGCAGTCGGCGGCTTCACCACCGGCCGGCAGGAAATCATCGACATGCTGCGCCAGCGCAGCCGCCCATACCTGTTCTCCAACTCCCTGCCGCCGATGATCTGCGCCGCAGGAATCGAGCTCTTCAAGCTGCTGGACGAGAGCGACGAACTCCACGACCGCCAGCAGGAGAACGTGGCATATTTCCGCGACAAGATGATTGCAGCCGGCTTCGACATCAAACCCACGCAGAGCGCCATCTGCGCCGTGATGCTTTATGATGCTCCGCTCAGCCAGAAATTCGCTGCCGCAATGGCGAAGGAAGGTATCTTCGTGACCGGTTTCTACTACCCGGTGGTCCCGAAAGGCCAGGCCCGCATCCGCGTCCAACTGTCCGCCGCCCACACCCGCGCCCAGCTCGACAAAGCCATCTCCGCCTTCATCAAGGTCGGCAAAGACTTAGGAGTTCTTAAATAGTATAATTCCCGTATCCCGGCCGTGCCCACCCATCCAACCCATGGGATGTGTAGGCACGAAAAAGCCTTAAACCGTGCCCGCCCCTCCCGTCATGGAGCAGAGCGGGCACGGTTGTTTTTTTACCCACGTGCTTTTTTACAAAAATCTAAGACGTATTTCGGGGTGTTGTGTGTTTTTAATAAGGAAGCTAAAAATACGTAACTTTGCAGGTGCTAATGAAACCGTGAGTGTATAAGGAACTTGACGAGCAGGATCTGGCCAGGAATTGCTGCCGTGGAGACAGAATGGCTGAGGAGGAGCTGTATAAAAGATATGCAGCAAGGGTGTATACACTCTGCCGGCGATACGCTGGAAACGATGATGAAGCGATGGACCTGATGCAGGAGGTTCTCATTCAGGCTCTTGAAAAGATACATACATTTAATTACTCCGGGATGGGATCATTGTATGGCTGGATCAGCAGGATTGCCATAAACAAGGCTCTCAACCAGGTTAAGCGCCATAAATGGCGGACGGTTCACATAGACTTCATGTCTCATGACAACATACCGGATCCGACGGAAGGGGAGATAGAGTCAATACCGCATGAAAAACTACTTGAGTGGATATCAAGGCTGCCGGACATGAGACGGACTGTCTTTAATCTCTACTGCATCGACGGGTATTCACACAAGGAAATCGCAGAGATGCTGGGCATCAGCGAAAAGGGATCGGCCGGAGTTTTGGCAAAGGCACGTAAACAACTGAAGGATAATATTCAACAGTATTTGAAGGAACAAAGCGCATGAAAAAGTGGGAAGACATAGTCAAGGATAAACTGGAAGGGTACGAAAGCACCCTCCCGGAAGGAAGCCTTGCTGCTTTCCAGGCCCGCAGGAGTGCTGCCATTAGCGACTCTGGGCGGAAGCGACTCCCGCTGATATGGGTGTTTGCCGCTGCCGTCGCTGCCGGTGTAGTTGCTCTTCTGTTCCTCCGGCAGCCGGCTGTTCCGGGTGACGCAATCCAAATAATCGGACAGCCTGCAAATCCTGTTGCAACAGCGGCTGATTCGGCCGAAGTATCAGAGCCGGTTCAAACCAGTATCCTCATTGCGCAGTCAACAGCAAAAAAGGACATTAAACAACCAGACCCCGACAATAAAGATTATACGGCGATTGACGGTAATGAACCGGAGGCACAAATACCAGCAGCCGGAGATTCAGATGAATTAAATGAGCCGGTGGTTGATTCCAATGTCGGGGATACTGATAATCAACAGGATACAGTCATACCGATTCCCGAAGTGAACTCTCCTTTCGTCCCTGAGATGACAAAGCCAAGGCCGATTGGAATGAAAGTCGGTCCAGCTGCCAGTATTGTGGGCGGGAGCGGATTGCTGATTGCTCTATGGGCGAACAGAGATCTTTTGTCGACAAGAGATTATTCTCTTGAACTTGATTATATAAGGACGCATGATGTCTGCGTGACGACTAAACATAATATCCCTGTTAAGACCGGCATTTCTGCCAGATTCCCCTTATCAGAAAGACTGAACATTACGACCGGCCTGGAGTACTCACTGTATACGTCCGTTTTTGATTATTCACTGTCAGGAAAGAAACTGCAGAAAGCGCATTACCTTGGCGTACCGTTGCGGCTTGACTGGACTTTTGCCTCCAATAACTGGCTTGATGTCTATGTGGGTGGCGGCATAGAAGGATCATACTGTCTCGGTGCCACGCTCAACGGGACAAGCATTCCTAAGGACGGCTTTGGATTCACGTTATTAGGAGCCGGCGGTCTTCAATGGAAAATCACAAAGAGTCTCGGGTTGTATCTTGAGCCTGAGATTGGTTGGACGAACCCTTCTTTCACGAACCCTCTTCAAACATATCGCACAGATTATCCTGTTGAGTTCTCAATCACCAGCGGCATCCGTTTTACATTTGGCAAATAATTAATCTTATGAAAAATACAATTATCATCACAGTAATGGCAATGTTTGCCATATTGCCAGACAGCAGGCTCTCAGCCCAAAACAGATTCGAAGCGGGAATAGGCTACGCTCCGTTTTTCCTTGAGTACGTTGATGACGGCATTCAATTCAAAGGCAAATTTGACGCATATCTTGAATGGCGCTATGTCATTGGAAAGCACTTCGATGCCGGGGCGAAACTCGATTATAAAGCCTGCCCGATCAGTGTCTACGACTTCATGGACGGTCTGTTGACAACCGGGAACCAGCATTGCGTATCCCTGCTGGCGAATGCAGACTTCAACTTCCTTCCCGGGAAGAAAGTCAACCCTTATATCGGAATCGGGATGGGTCCGGCCCTTATTGTCAATAACTGGACGACCCGGGAGCAAGTCACGCCTGAAAGACCGGGGTTTGACTATTCGGTTATTCCACCCGTACAAGCCTATACGAAGTTCGCACTGGTCGTCTCACCCAGATTCGGGGTGGAATTATTCAGCCATCTCCGGCTATCCGTCTCCACCGACGCATCTTTTAACAGCGACATCCGCTGGCCAGTCTGCCTTAACATCGGCTGGACATTCTGATGATTATACACCGCTTGCTGGTGTCCGGTTAGTGATCGAATCGACTAAGTCGCAACTAACTTGATGCCCGGAGATAGAAGGGGGAGCGGCGGAGCCGCGCGGGGGAAAACTTCCCCCGTCCCCTGGAGGTGCAGGGGGATAATAAAGCAGTGCGCCGTTACGGCGTACAGCTCCACGAAAATAGGCCCTGGCATCAGCCAGGGCCTATTTTCGTGGAGCTGGCGGGAGTCGAACCCGCGTCCAAACAAAGCAACGAAAAGCTTTCTACACGCTTATTCTTCCTTTGGTTGTCGGCGGCTGTACGAGGGAAGACGCCCTTAGCAGCAGCTTATCCTCTGAATCTTAGCGGAACTCAGAGGCGTCGGTTCCGCGCATCCGCTTTGGATGATACCCCTTGGTCCGGACATAAGCGGCTTAAAGCCGGAGGGATATACGTCAGTGCCGCAGCCTTGGCGGCTCTGATTAATGCTGAATCTCTTGGAGATTAGCAAGCGTATGCATAGTTGTAGTTGCCTACTATTGGTTCGACGGCTGGGATTAACGGGCCAACCATCCACTCCCGACGTGCTTACCTTCCGCCGTCATTGCTGTCAAAACCAGAACAGCCCCGGAAAGTGGGTGCAAAATTGCAATTTTTTACTTATATTTGCAATAGCTAAACCTACAAAAATAACCTATGTTTGGATTCAGAGCCGACGGGAAAAAGGTCAGGAACCTTGATCCCATCCAGAGGATGATGCCCCACATCATGCCTACTCGCGCAGATGCGCAAAATTCTACCAGTTACGATGTGCCCTGCGAACCCATTGATGCATTCATAAAGAAAGAAGCCGAGAAAGGGGAGAAATACAATTACATGCATATCCTTATAGCCGCAATCGTCCGCGGCTCAGCATTGTATCCCAGAATCAACCGCTTCATTTGCCACGGCCGCATCTATGCGCGCAACTGCATACAGATATCTTTCCTTGTAAAGAAAGTGCTCAGCCCCGATGCCGCCGACGCAACGATCAAAATCGATTTCACGGGCCACGAATCTCTCCCTGAAATCAGGGACAAGATCAACGAAGTCATCCAGAAAAACTTGACTCTTGACACCAATAACAACACCGACAAGATGGCCCGACTGTTCTCCCTGGTGCCGAATTTCATGATAGCATTCCTGGTCGGATCGCTGAAGTTCCTGGACATGCACGGCCTGCTGCCCAAAGCGGTGCTCGATCTGCTGCCTTTCCACTGCACGGCCTTCGTGACCAACCTCAAGTCCATAAAAGGTCCGTCTATTTACCACCACGTCTACAATTTCGGCAACACCGGATTGTTCTTCGCTATGGGCAAGGAATCACTCAAGCCCGTTGTCCGTAACGGCGAAATCGTTCCCGGCAAACTGATGCCGCTTCGCATAGTCACCGACGAGCGTTTCTGCGACGGATTCTATTTCGTTAACGCTTTCAGGAAGCTGATGGACCTGCTTGACAATCCAGAACAGATGATGGAGCGCCTTGAGGATCTTCCTCAGGACACCATAGTCCGGCACGGACTCAGCAAGAAAAGCGAATAATCAGACGTTCAGAATCTTGGCCGTGAGTTCGGTCATCAACTCCGCAGGGGTAGCGGCGCCGCCGTCTCCGCCCTTGCCGAGATAATCGTATTCGCAGAGAAGCGAAATCACTGCCATTGCCTTAGGCAGGGGATAGTTGCGCACTGCCGTGTCGTACTCCCTGTAAAAATAAGGGTTCACCCCGGCGAGCGCAGCCGCCTTATCATCCTGGCTGGGGTAGCCTCCTTTGGCAAGCAGGGCGGCGTATTTGAGGATACGATAGAAATGCATGTACAGGGCGCTGACAGCCTGGGGCATATTGAAACGGGCTGCTGTGCCGAGATGGGCGGCAATTCTGAGAGCCTTCGGGGCGTTGCGCATCGACAGCTCCTTCGTGAGCTCGAAGATGCTGAACTGGCGCGATACTCCGACATTGCGCTCTATGTCAGCCACGGAGACTGAAGTGGCGCCTTCCGGAAGGTTCTTCAGCAGCTTGTCGGTCTCTACGGTTATGGCGGACAGGTCCGTGCCCACGGATTCGGCAAGCAGGCTGGCCGCTTCCGGTTCGATCTGAAGTCCGCGCTCCGAATAATAGCGGGAAATCCATCCCGGGACCTCGTAATCCCTTAGAGCAGGACTGTCGAGTACGACTCCGACTTTCTGTACCGCTTTGTACAGGGCCTTGCGCTTGTCCAGGGAGGCATTGTGCAGCAGAAGCACAAGCACGGTGGAGTCGAGAGGCTCGTCGCAGTAAATGGCAATTTCGTCTATGCCCTTCATCATCTGCGCCTCCTTGACCACCACCAGCTGCCGGTCCGCCATCATAGGAAAACGGCGGGCGGCAGTGACCACCTGCTCCGGGGTGACGTCGGCCCCGTAGCAGATGGTTTCATTGAAATCTTTCCCGAACTCGTCCACGCAGTTGTCGATGATGGCCTGGCAGACGAGGTCGGGATAATAAGGTTCGTCGCCCATCAAGACATATACCGGCTTGAAAACGCCCGCACGGGCATCTTCTACAAGCTGGCGGTAGATAGCCGAAACGTCTTCTTTACGGGCGGCCATATACTAAAGGGTATCAACAAGTGCCAGGACGCGCTCACGCACTTCTTCGATGCTACCGGGATAGCCGCAGACTTCGTTGTACTTGCCTTTTGCCCGATAGAAATCGATGAGGGGCTCGGTCTGGGCGTGATAAGTCTCGATACGATGGTTGATCGTCGCTTCGGATGCGTCGTCGGCGCGCCCTTCGATGGCGGCACGGTGGGCGATACGCTTGCGGATTTCCTCATCGGGGATCATGATGGAAATGACGCCCGAGACGCTTTCTCCGCAGGCCGCTACTATCCTGTCGAGTGCTTCAGCCTGGGGAATGGTGCGGGGGAAGCCGTCAAGCAGGAAGCCGTCCACGTCCTTCACTGCGTTGAACACATTCTCAATCATGCCTTCCACGACCTCGTCGGGAACGAGGCTGCCGGCGTCGATGAGCTTCTTTGCCTCCAGTCCGAGGGGAGTGCCTGCGGCTATTTCAGCGCGCAGCAATTCTCCGGTAGAGACGTGCTTGAGATTGAACTTTTGTGCTATAGCTCCGGCGTGGGTGCCTTTGCCTGCACCCGGGGGGCCGAAAAGAATGTAGTATTTCATTGGTCTAAAACGTAAATATCCTTGTACTGCCGTCCCAACTCATTGTAATCCAGGCCGAAGCCGACGATGAAGGCGTTGGGGATCTCCATTGCCACGTAGTCAAGCCTGACGTCCTTGTCGTAGACGTCGGGTTTCAGGAGGAGGGTGCAGATACGGACCTCTGATGCTCCCTGGGAGAGAAGCATTTCCTGAAGGGCAAGGATGGTGTTGCCTGTATCCACTATGTCTTCGCAGATGATGACACGGCGGCCTTTGACGTCGCCCGTGAGCCCAAGCATGGTAAGCACGGTACCGGTGGAGCGGGTGCCCTGGTAGGAACTTAGCTTTATGCAGCTGACCTCGCACTGGAAGCGGAGGCGCTTGAGCAGTTCGGATGTGAACATTATCGCACCCGTGAGCGTGCAGATGACGACGGGAATGTCTTCGCAGCCTTCGAAATCCAGGTTCACCTTTTCGGCCACTGCGTCAATCGCCGACTCTATGCGGTCGTTGGGGATGAACGGCCGGAAAACCTTGTCGTGCAGTTTAATCTTGTCCATTTTTTAGCGGTGCTTGGCGTGGAAGCAGATGCCGAGGCCGTTGGGGCCGCAGTGGCTTCCAATCGTGGGATTAACGGGAGTGATGACTATCCTGAGCTCGTCTCCGAAACGCTCACGGAGCTTGGCGACCACGATATCCACTATGTCCTGGCAGTCGCTGTGGCCGATGACGACGCGGTGGGCCTTAACGTCTTCTCCGATCTCATCGACATAGGCGAGCAGCCTTTCCACGGCCTTCGCCCTTCCGGTTTCCTTGCCGATGGAAACCATCTTGCCTTCTTCGTTGAGATGGATGATGGGGCGTATGCCTATGAAGGAGCCCATGGTCGCGGCGAGACCGCTGACGCGTCCGCTGCGGCGGAAGAACTTGAGGTCGTCGGCAAAGAAATACATAGGGAACTTGGGCACTTCGACTTTGGCCCATTCGACTATTTCTTCTGCCGTGCGGCCGGCCTTGACCAGGTCTGCGACTTCAAAGACTATATTAAGCGCCAGGGCGGAAATGCCCAGGGTATCGACGGTGTAGAATTTACGTTCCGGATACTTCTTGAGCAGGCCATCCACCGAGCGCCTCATGTTCTCAAAGGTGTTGGAGGTACCTGAAGAGAAGTGGACGTAGAGAATGTCGTTGCCCGCTGCGAACTCAGGCTCTAAATACTGGTCGTATACGGCGTCGCTTATGGCGCTGGTCGTGGGGATAATGCCCGAGCGGAGCATGTCGTAGAAAGCCTTGGAGTCGAACGAATCCCAGTCCTTGTAGGGGGTAATCAGTTTTCCTTCAACAGCATAGGGCATCAGGATCAGGTTGTAGCCGCATTCAGCAGCAATGGCGGGGGTGACATCGCAGTCGGTGTCGGTGAACAGTTTCAGCATAAGATAATGATGTAGTCAAATACGGCTTGTCCGCCGTCGTGGAACATAAATTCAGTCAGGGGAAATTCCTTTCCTGCCGCCTCCATGAAGGCTTCGGTACCAGTGACGCCGGCACCGGCGAAGACCACGGCGACGTCGTGGGATGCAGCATCCAGCTTGCGGCAGAGTTCAAGAGCGGCGGCCTCAGGATCGGAAGCGCTCGAAAGTATCTCGTCGCCCCGGAATCCGATATAGCCGCCCTTGTGGACCTCGACGCCGTCTTTCAAAGTGTCACGGATCGAACTTGAGACCATTCCGCAGATAACGGAGGAGGCGGTTTCAGTGAGGCTTGCCTCAATAGCATCCGAGTCTCCAAGAGAGGGATCGAAAGACGCGAGGGCGACATATCCGGCGCCGGGATCCTTTGTCGGAATCACGCGGACTTCGGCATCCGCATAGATTTCTGCGGCCTGGCGGGCTGTCAGGATTATATTGGAATTGTTCGGAAATACAAAGATGGTTTTGGCAGGAACCTTGTCGAATGCGGCCACGAAATCGGCCACCGAAGGATTCATGGTCTGCCCGCCCTCCACGACGAAGTCGGCGCCGACCTCGCGGAAGGCGTCCGAAAGGCCCTCGCCGGACACAACCGTGACCTTGCCGTAGCCGCTGCGCTCAACGGGCTTGTCTTCGGCAAACGCGGAATGGTTGTGCTGTAGGGTCATGTTCTCGATCTTGATTGTCAGGAACTCGCCCCAGCGCTGGCAGTGGGAGAGTATGTCTCCAGGGGTCATGGTGTGGACGTGGACTTTTATTATCGAGCCCTCGCGGAAGAATACGACTGAATCGCCGGAAGCGAGGATGTAGTCTTCGATTTCCTTCTCGTCAAAGGTGTCGAGGTCTACTTTGGAACGCTGCAGGCGGAGCAGGAACTCGGTGCAGTAGCCGAACTTCAGCTCTGTGTCTTCGTTGAACAGGGAGAAATCCACGGGGGCCTTGGCGCTGACTCCCATGCTCTCTCCGGCTTCGTTCTTGATGCCAAGAAGAGCGTCCTGGAAGCCGTAGAAAATATGGAGCAGACCGGCACCGCCGCTGTCCACTACTCCCGCCTCCCTCAGCACGTCGAGTTTCTCCGGAGTATGCTCCAGGGACTCTTCCATGGCACTCAGGAGCGAGCTCACATAATCCTTCAGGGAGGAATGGTCCATCGGCTCCGCGGCTTCACAGCCTTCGCGTATAACGGTCAGTATTGTGCCTTCGACAGGCTTTGATACAGAAGAATAGGCTTCGTCAACGGCGGCCCTGACGGCTCTGGCCAAGCCGGAAGTATCGGTCTGGTCGACTCCGGCAAGTGCCTTTGACATACCCGCAAAAATGCGGGACAGGATTACTCCGGAATTGCCTCTCGCTCCCATCAGCATTCCGGCAGACACGGCACCGGCAATCTCTCCGAGGCTTGCCCCGTTGAGGGCTGAAGCCTGGGCGAGGCCGGATTCGAGTGTCAGGCACATGTTGTCGCCTGTGTCGCCGTCGGGGATGGGGAAAACGTTGAGATCGTTGACTGCCTTACGGTTTTGTCCGAGGCGGGCATAACCCTGCACCAGCATTTCCAGGTACAGGTTCCCGTCCATTTCATAGGTTTGCACGTTTCCCATTTTCAAAAAATCTCACAAATATAACCAAAAATTTTTGTAAATTGCCATGCCAAAACTTAAGACTATGATACTTATGTTATTAACTATGCTGGCTATCTCTGCCGGCCCCGGATTTGAAGACGCCGTGCTGTTTCTCAGCGGAGCTTCCTGCATCGAAGAACTGGACGAAAGCACCCTGGAGCGCTACAGGGCGCTGCAGCTGCGTCCGGTGGATCTCAATACCGCCTCCCGCAGCAGGCTCGTCGCAAGCGGCCTGATGAGCGCCTTCCAGGCGGCCTCGCTGCTCGACGCGCGCGCCAGGACAGGCGACATCCTTTCCTACACGGAACTCGGTCTTCTGGACGGCTTCTCGCCGGAATACGCAGAAGCGCTGAAACTGTTCACTACGATTACAAGCACGTCGGCACCGGGAGAGCGCCCGCGGAAGGGGCTGCACCACGACTTGATGATCAGGGGCGCGGCACGTGAGTCCGGAGGCCTGGCGGCCAGCGGAGGGTTGAAATACAAGCTCACGGCAGGGGACAGGGCCGAACTGGGATGGGCCACGCGGACCACTTATACAGACCGGCAGTTGAAGCCGGGCACCATCAGCGCCGCATATTACGGCAAGAAGCACCTTGGCAAGCTGGTGCTGGGCCACTTCAACGCCCGCTTCGGACAAGGGCTTACAGAGTGGAGCGGATTCAGCATGTCGCCGTGGAGCGGAGTGGGGGCGCTCAGGCGCAACGGAACGGGGTTTTCCGCCACCAGTTCATTCAGTCCCGGGCACTGCGGCGCTGCCGTGGATTTTGAATTCGGTCGCTGGACAGCCGGCGGGGCGTATTCCTTCACCGGGAATATCGGAATGGGCACGCTTTCATACACCGGGAAGCGTTTCAACGCAGGACTGACGGTCGCCGGGAATGCGGTCGGAGCCGATTTCAAGTGGGGCTTCACGGGTGGCGTCGTTTATGGTGAATTTGCCTGGAACGACGGTCCTTCAGCGGTGACGGGTGTGCACTGGGTACCGGTGTACGGTTCAAAAATCGCCGCCCTGGTGCGCTACAATGATGGTTTGCCCGAAGCGGTTGCCGGAGCCGGGGGCAGGGACTATGAGGCACTGGTGTACTGGAATCCGCAACAGTTCAGGGTGTTTGCAAAATATGCCCACGCTGTCACGGTCTGGAAAATGAAGGTGACGCCAGGGCTAAGGCTCACGGCGCGGAAGAAAGACGGCTGGAGGCTGGACGGCAGGGGAGAACTGAGGCTTTCGCTTGCCTCGTTTGAGGCCGGATCGAGGCTGGACGTCGTCAAGGGAAAGCAGGTCGCGTGGCTGTTCAATTCCGAAGCGGGGCTGAATGCGGAAATGCTCCGGTGCTGGGTCAGGTGGACTCTGTTCTGCGTGGATGAATGGGACGACAGGATCTATGTTTACGAAAGGGATGCACCCGGAAGTTTCAACGTTCCGGCATACTATGGCAGGGGGCAGGCGCTGTCGCTCGCCGGGGCGTGGAAGCCATCGAGGAAACACCGTTTCGATTTTAGGGTATCCTATGTAGAATATCCTTGGAATACAAAGGAAAAGGAGTCTAAACTTAAAGTAAAGCTTCAGTATCAGCTCAGTCTTTGAGCACGCGGATTTTCCGACCGTCCATCTCTATGGAAATCGGGAGTTTTCCTTCGATTTCACCGTCCAGTTCTATGATGTCTGCGGAAGCATCGTCGAGGGGCATTACCTGCAGGCTCCGGCATTTTCCGGATATGACCACGCCGGACTCGTCGATGGTGCCGTTGAAAAGCCGGGGCATCTCTTTGACCATGGTCTTCAGTTTGATCTTTGGCACTATCATATAATCCAGAATCCCGTCGTCAATCTCTGCTTTCGGCACCTGGCGCATGCCGGATCCGCTGTAGCAGCCGTTGCCGAGGGCGATGGAATAGCAGGTGCCTTCAAACACGGTTTCCCCATCCGCCACAACCTTCAGGTTGATGGGGAAGAGGTGGGTTATAGTGTAGCGCAATGCGTTGAGATAGATTAATTTACCCCTCTTGCCGCCCTCTTTCTGAAGGTTCACGCGGCTGCAGACATGGGAGTCAAAGCCTGTGCCGCCGACATTGGCCATATACGATACTTTGCCTCCGGAACTGAGCACGCGCACCAGGTCCATCTGCCCGGAAGATTCTTTCTCGACAAGGGAAATCATGTGGTCCAGGTCGTTGGGAAGGTCAAGGGACTTGATCCAGTCGTTACCGGAACCGATGGGCATCACGCCGAGGGTGAATTCGGATGAGTCGGTACCGCTTTCGTCGCAGTAGCGGGCAATGCCGGCCAGCGCTTCATGCAGCGAGCCATCACCGCCGACGGCAATTATGCGCCTGTAGCCTTGCCCGGCGGCTTCATAAGCCAGCTGGGTGGCATGAAGCTTATAGCCTGTCATTGCGGTCACGAAAGGGATACCGAGTTTCTGAAGTTTCTGCTCGGCAGGAACCCAGAGAGACATTGTCTTGCCGGAGCCGGCACGTGGGTTAACGATGAAGAACCAATCAGTTTTAGTAACGTCCATAGTGCAAAAGTAAGAATTATTTCGTATTTTTGCATATTATGGGAAAAGTAATAGCTATAGCTAACCAGAAGGGAGGCGTCGGCAAGACCACGACGGCCATCAACCTCGCCGCATCCCTTGCTGCTTTGGAGAAAAAAGTGCTGATCATCGATGCCGATCCCCAGGCCAACACCACTTCCGGCCTTAATTTTTCCCCGGACGATGACCGGCACAGAAGCCTGTACGAACTTATGGAAGGCTCCATCTCCGTCGAGGACGCCCTGATCCAGACGGAAATGGCCGGGCTGCATATGATTCCTTCTCATATCAACCTGGTGGGCATAGAGATAGAAATGATCAACGAAGAGGACCGCGAGTCCAAGCTCAGGAAGGCCATCGCCCCCGTGCGTGACGCCTACGACTATATCATCATCGACTGTTCCCCTTCGCTCGGTATCATAACGGTCAATACCCTGACGGCTGCCGATTCGGTGATTATTCCCGTCCAGCCCGAGTTCTTCGCCCTCGAAGGCCTCGGAAAGCTGCTGCAGACCATACGTATTATCCAGAACGGACTGAACCCCTCGCTGACCATTGAAGGTTTCGTCGTGACCATGTTCGACGGCCGCACCAAAGTCCACCAGCAGGTGCTTGCCGAACTCCGTGAACACTTCAAGGACCTTGTGTTCAAGACCGTGATACAGCGCAATATACGCCTCAGCGAAGCGCCTTCCCACGGCAAGCCCGTACTGCTGTACGAAATCTCCTGCACCGGTTCGTCCAACTACCTGAACCTTGCGTCCGAGCTGCTCGAGCGCAACGGCGACAAAGTAAAAGAAGTATGAGCAACAAACCAAGAGGCCTGGGCAGGGGACTTGAAGCCCTTATGGGCAATGTCCCTACCGCGGACCAGTTCCGCAAACCAGTCGGATACATCAACAAGGAAGTAGCGGGCACCCGTCCCGTTTCGGAAGCGGATATACTCCGCATTCCCATGGACCTGATTGAGGCCAACCCTTTCCAGCCCCGCACCAATTTCGATCCCGACGCCCTCGATGAACTGGCCGCATCCATCCGTTCCCTCGGACTCATCCAGCCCATCACCGTGCGCAGGGTTGCCTCCGGCAACTACCAGATAATCAGCGGCGAACGCCGCTTCAGGGCCTGCCGTATGGCCGGAATGACGATGATTCCCGCCTATGTGCGTGAAGCCTCCGACCAGGGCATGCTAGAGATGGCGATAGTGGAGAACATCCAGCGCCAGGACCTCGATCCTATCGAAGTGGCGCTGAGTTTCCAGCGTCTTATCGACGAGTGCTCCCTGACCCAGGAGCAGATGGCCGACAGGGTGGGGAAGAAGCGCGCGACCGTGACCAACGCCCTTCGCCTCCTGAAACTGCCGGTGAAAGTTCAGCACGACCTGAAAGTGGGCCTGATTTCTCCCGGACACGCCAAGGCCCTGCTTGGAATCGACGACCCGGTGCTGCAGGTGCGCCTCTGCGATATGGTGATCACCCAGAACCTTTCGGTGCGCGAACTGGAGGATCTGGTTCGCCGCTGCAAGTCGGGTGAAGTTCCCAAGGTCACGGTCAGGAAACCCGAAGAGCCTCTTCCCGAGCAGTATAACCGCCTCCTGTCCCGCGTCGGCAAGTTTTTTGCACAGGACATATCCCTGAAAAGAAATGCTTCCGGCAAGGGTACGATGACTGTGCGCTTCAATTCCGACAGCGAAGTTGCAGCCTTCCTCAAGGCCCTTGAAGAAGCCGGCATCTGATGAAGAGAACGATTGTCACGATAGTACTGCTGCTTGCAGCCCTGAATGCCTCCGCACAGTTCCGTTCGGAGGCGTTCCAGCAGCAATACAACGACGACAAGACCAATCCCAAGGATTCCGTGGACGTGCTCTTCTCCTTCAAGGACTACTTTGCAGGACTGGCGCACAAGCAGGAAATCAAGATCGGCACCATGTTCGCCGGCTCCGCCCTCGTGATAGGCGGCGAGCAGATATACAACAAGGACTACTGGAAGCTTCCCATCGTTTACACCGGAATATTCGCTCCGCTTGGCGCCGGCATTTATTTCAACACCCAGGGTAAGCACGACATTGCTAAATACTGTTTCATCGGCGCTGGCGTGGCTTACTGGGGGACCTTGCTGGACGGTGTGATCAGCTATAAATCAGACAAATACCCTCTTCCCGGGCGGGCTACTCTGTACTCCGCGCTCGTGCCCGGACTGGGACAGGCCTACAACGGCGAATTCTGGAAAATCCCTATTTACATAGGAGGCCTCGCAACCGCATATTATTTCTACGACACCAACAACATAAATTACCAGCGATACCGCCGCATCTACAAGGAAGCGACCAACAAGGAAGTGCCTTATACGGGGCCTATTACCTCGGAGCAGGCTCTATACTACAGGGACGTGTTCCGCCGTTACAGGGATTATTCCATCCTTGCAATCGGACTTGTGTACCTGCTTCAGGTCATTGACGCCAACGTGTTCTCTTATATGCATGATTTCGAGATAGTTGACGACATGGCCATGGATGTGCGCCCCACGGTCATAATGCCGGACACGCAGCTGGCTTTCAATCCTTCGCCGGCTTTCGGAGTCAGCGTGGGGCTCAGATTCTGACAGATGAAACGCCTGCTTCCCTTAGCCTTACTGTTCATGCTGCTCGCTCCGTGCCCATCAGTGGCTCAGGGGCGCCTGTTCCGTGACAGTAAGCAGAAGGAAAAGGAGAACGCAGCACTGAAGCGGCAGGTCGATTCGCTAAAGGCGCTCGTGGACAGCCTGAGGGCTGCAACGCCCGTCGTTGAGGATATCGTCGAAGCGCTGGAAGAAGGCAACGACATTCCCGCTTCGGCCGCCCGTCCTATGGACTACACACCGGAGGTGACTGACAGCCTGCTGACCATATGGTACAAAAGCAATTTCAACCGCGACGGCGACAATCCAGTCTTCGACCTGGACACCGTGCGGCTCGCTTCATCGGTCAGCGACAAGGAGATGATGTCGCGTCTGGAGGCGCTGAATCCATATTTCACGCTTCCTTTCAATGAAGTGACCAAGAACTACATGGTCCACTATGCGGAGAAGCGTGGCAAGGCTATGCGTCAGGCGATGGGGCTGAGCAGTTACTATTTCCCCATATTCGAGGAAGTATTCCGCAGGCATGGCCTGCCCTTGGAACTGAAGTACCTTGCCGTGGTCGAGTCCATGCTGAAACCCACGGCAACTTCACGTGCCGGAGCCAAGGGCATATGGCAGTTCATGTACAGGACGGCGCGGGCCTATGGTCTGCGCATCGATTCCTTTGTCGACGAGCGCATGGATGTAGAAAAATCAACTGAGGCTGCAGCGCGGTATCTCAAGAGCCTGTACTCCATGCTGGGGGACTGGCCGCTTGCCGTGAGTGCCTACAATTGCGGAGCCGGCAACGTCAACAAGGCCATCCGGAGGGCCGGGGGCAAACGGGATTTCTGGTCCGTTTATCCGTACCTTCCCCATGAAACCAGAGGCTATATGCCTGCTTTCGTTGGAGTTATGTATGCATTTGCATGGAGCGGCGACTACGGCCTGACTCCGGACGAAGTAGGCCTTCCCGGGCAGACGGACACCTTCGAGGTGCACAGGAACCTGCATTTCAGGCAGATACATGAAGTGGTGGGCGTGCCTGTCGAAGAACTGCAGTATCTCAATCCCGAATACTACAACGACATCGTGCCGGGTGCCGGCGGCAAATGCACGGTCACCATTCCTTATGACTACAGTTCCGCATGGCTTGCCGCCGACCAGGATTCCCTGTATCTCCACAATGCTGGCAAGTATCTCTCCGAGCAAGTGATGAAGGATATCTCGGAAGGGAAGTCAGGCGGCAGCGGGGGAGGCAGCGCAAGGGTTTGCCATACCGTCAAGAGCGGCGACACCCTGAGCCACATTGCACGCCGCTACCACGTCAGCGTCAAGCAGCTGATGAGTTGGAACCACCTGCGCTCCGACCGACTGTCCATCGGCCAGAAGATTTATATTTATTAGATTCTCACGCCCAGGAAATGCCTGCCGAATCTCTCGAATGCCTCGCGTTCGAGCATTTCTCGGTCGTCGGGATGGGCTATGCTGATGAGCAGCCTGGCACGCTCCTGGAGGCTGCGGCCATAGAGGTCGACGGCTCCGTATTCAGTGACTATCCAGTGGGCGTCCGCACGTGGAGTGACGATGCCGCCGCCGGGGTTTATCGTGCTGACTATCTTGTTCTTGCCCTTGTTGGTGCGGGATGCGAATGCGGTGATGCTCTTGCCGCCTTCGGACATTGAAGCGCCGCGCACGAACTCCACCTGGCCGCCGGTGCCGCTGAAGATGCGCATGCCGATGCTGTCGGCGCTGATCTGGCCCGTCAGGTCCACTTCTGTGGCGCTGTTGATGGCCTTCATCTTGCGGTTTCGGGAAATGACCCAGGGATCGTTGGTGTATGTGATGTCACGCATCAGCACGTCGGGATTGTGGTCTATGAAAGAATAGACTTCCTGGGAGCCGAGAAGGAAGGATGCGACCACCTTGCCCTTGTCAATGTCCTTGCAGGAACCGTTGATGACGCCTTTCTTGATAAGGCGCAGCAGGCCGTCGGCGAACATTTCCGTGTGGAGTCCGAGATTCTTGTGGTCGCCCAGCTGGGAGGCAAGGGCGTTGGGAAGGGCTCCGATGCCCATCTGGAGGCAGTCACCGTCTTCGACGAGGGCCGCGCAGTTCTTGCCGATGAGCATCTCGGTCGGAGTCGGTTCAGCGAAATTGGCCGTCACCAGCGGAGCGTCATCCTGGACCAGATAATCAAACGACTCAAGCGGGATGAGGTCGCCATAGGCGAAAGGGACGTTGGGGTTGACCACGCCAATGACAAGGTCAGCAGTCTGGATTGCGGCCACGGAGCAGTCCACCGAGGTGCCGAGCGACACGCGGCCTTCGGCATCCGGAAGCGACACGTTCACCAGAGCCGCACCCAGTTTGATGGCGCCGCTCCTGTAGAGGCGGGGAGTCTCACCAAGGTGGACCGGCGTGTAGTCGGCATATCCGGCGTTGACGTTTGCGCGCACGTTGGGGCCCACGAAGAAGCCCTGCTCGAAGAAGATGCCTTCGTATTTGGGTTCGCTGTAGGGAGCGGGGCCCTCGGTGTGGAAGTGGTGGAAGTGCAGGTCCGTCACGTCCCCTGCATCGGCCCTCCTGACAAGGGCCTGTATAAGGCAATGGGGAACACTTGCGACGCTGCTGAGATGTATATGGCAGTGGGATGGGATGTGGCTCACGGCCTCATCGGGGCTGACGAATCTGATATCTTTCATAACGGGCGCAAAGATACGAAATCCTCGCGATTTTCCGTCATAGTTCCTTATTCAAATCGTATTTGCGTATGAGGGCGCTGATTTCGGGATCAAGATTGCCGCGGTGGACGTAGGACGGCTCACGGGCGCAGGCGTGGATGTAGCACTGGACTGCGTTCTGTTCGTCGCCTTCGCGGGAATACAGTATTGCCAGGAGGTAATCTACGGCTGCCGTGCGTTCAAGGCCGCAGAGAATCTCCTTTGCGGACGAATTGCGGTCAAGGGCGACATATGCAACGGCTGTGTTGAAATCCTTGTAAGGCTGGAGGCACTTCAGGGCTTCTTCGTAGTCGTGGTCGCGCAGGCTCTGCACCCCGTGCATATAGACGGTGTCGAGTTCCGTAGTGTGGATGGTGTCCTTGACCATGCCTTTGCGGTGCAGGTAGAAATTGAACTTGACTATACGCAGGCGGGGATATAGTTTCTCCCGTAGATAGCGGTAGTGGGAAGTGCGGGACAACTGCTTCTCACGCATGTCAGGGTCTTTGAACAGCGAGGCTATCTCGGCGTATTCTTTCTTTGCTGCATCTTTCAGCTGCCCGTCGGATTCGACCAGATAATCGAGCATCTGCCAGTTTTCGCCGCCGCTGCGGCTCTTGAAAGATATGGCCGCAGGCTTTTTCATTTCAATCGCTTCATCGCCCAGGGAGAGGATTATGCCGGCTTCTTTTGCCAGCGAGTCGCTCAAATGCGCAGCGTAGTTTGCGAAGTAATCCGAAGCAGACTTTGCGCGCCTCTCCGAAAGGGCTTCGTTGCTCTTTCTCAGCCCCTCAGGGGATGCGAAGGCCTCGACGCATATGGAGTCCAGGTCGAATGTCTCGTTGACCAGCAGTTCACGGAAATTGCCTTTTATGCGGCCTATTTCGCCGGGATTGTTGCCAAGGCCAGGATCAATATTGGCCTTCCCTTGCGGGAACTCTATGTAGCAAGCAGTGTTAGCCTCCACCTTGCGCTCGATGATCTTCTTCAGGTAGCGCTCGCTGCCGTCGGCGAGGCCGGAAATTGAAGATATGTAGAAGGTAAGGGGCTCGCTCCGGGGTATGGTGTAGATGCGCTTGCCCTGCTCACGGATGTCGCCGGAGAGCACTATTTCGACCTTGCGGAGCTTGGGACGCGTATTTATAGTCTGGACATAGTTGTAGATGAAATCGCCGTTGTCGTTCTGCAGGACGGTGTCCAGGCGTATGCCTTCAGTCACGATGGGAGCCTTTACAAACCTGTGGTACATCAGGTCCTTGCGGCCGGCGCGGCGCCTGTTCCAGCGCTTCCAGAGCTGCCAGGTGTAGTGTTCTATAGCCTGTTTTTCCGTGACGCCGTAGGCTGATGCGAACTCTTCGTCGGAGACGAAACTGGTATCGGTGCGGAATGCATAGACTTCGGGGATGTTGCGTTCGATGAAGATCTCAAGGGCTGCGAGGTTAATGAAGCGGGTGGTGTCGGTGATGATGGAATTCAGGAAGCGCCGGTATTGTTCGTAGCCGCGCAGCTGGGCTTTGCGGTAGTCGCGGCCCGTTATGATGACGGGATCCAGGCGCAGGGAATCGCCGAGGATGTACATATCGGGGTCCAGGCGCAGCTGCCAGCGGCTGTCCTGCATGTCCCTGGGCACAATGACCTGAAATACCAGATCCACGCGCCCTCGCCTCTCCGCCACATTGCGGAAACGGGCCGTCACCACTGCAGCCTCAAGCCGTTCGGTCGCTACCATTTCGCCGTCTTCGTCCCGGATTGCATTCATAATTAGCATCTCGTGGCCTTCGAAGTCCACTATCTGGAGGGTGTCGCGTGTCTTCTCCGGAATCTTGATTTCACGGGTAGGTTTCTGGTAATCTGAAGGAAGGGCGAGGCGGGCCTGCATCTCGCCGGCCTTTATCTGCTCAATCTTCTTATGCGTGCCACAGGCGGCGACAGCAAGGGCGAGTACGCCGCAGAGCACTGGGAACTTCAAGCTTTTCATACTGCAAATATGCTTTGCACAATCCTGAAGTCAATGGAATCGAAAGAATCAGCAATTAGTTTTATACGATTTTTAAAGAATAGGGCCCATTTCGAAAGAATATTTACATCAATTCTTTCGGTGTGAAGGATTCTTTATACAAAAAAAAGCGGGAACCATTGCTGATTCCCGCCCGATAAAGCAGATTGGAAAGGATTACTTCATGATAACCTTTGCCATCTCGAGGACCTTGTTGCTGTAGCCCCACTCGTTGTCGTACCATGCGCAGACCTTCACGAAAGTAGGATCAAGCTGGATACCGGCCTTCTCATCGAAGATGGAAGTGCGGGGATCGTTGCGGAAGTCGGTGGCGACGACGGCGTCGGCGGTGTAACCGAGGACACCCTTGAGCTCACCCTCGGAAGCGGCCTTCATGGCAGCGCAGATTTCCTCGTAGGAAGCGGGCTTTGCAAGCTCGACGGTCAGGTCGACGAAGCTGACATCGGAGGTGGGAACGCGGAGGCTCATGCCGGTGAGTTTACCGTTGAGCTCGGGGAGAACCTTACCGACAGCCTTGGCAGCGCCGGTGGAGCTGGGGATAATGTTCTCGAGGATGCCGCGGCCGCCTCTCCAGTCCTTCTTGGAAGGACCGTCAACGGTCTTCTGGGTTGCAGTTGCGGCGTGGACGGTGGTCATGAGGCCACGGACGACACCGAACTTGTCGTTGAGAACCTTGGTGATGGGCGCAAGGCAGTTGGTGGTGCAGGAAGCGTTGGAGATGATGTCCTGTCCGGCATAGGTCTCGTGGTTGACACCATAGACGAACATGGGGGTCGCATCCTTTGAAGGAGCGGACATGATCACCTTCTTGGCGCCGGCCTCGATGTGCTTGCGGGCCTTGTCGTCGGTCAGGAAGAGACCGGTGGACTCCACAACGACCTCTGCTCCGACCTCGTCCCACTTCAGGTTGGCGGGATCCATTTCGGCGGTCAGGCGGATCTTCTTGCCGCCCACGATCAGGAAGTTGCCTTCAACTGCAACGTCGCCCTGGAAAGCGCCGTGTACTGAATCGTACTTGAGCATGTAGGCGAGATAGTCGGGCTCGAGAAGATCGTTGATGCCCACGATCTCGATGTCATTGGGGAAATTCTCAACTGCTGCGCGGAAAACCATACGGCCGATGCGGCCGAATCCGTTGATACCAAGTTTTACCATTTTTGTCTTTATAAAAGTTAAACAATAATAATTCCTAAAAGGCGGCGCAAATTTATCAAAAAATTACGTAATTTCAATTATATTTGCAGAAAAAAGATGAGGATTCTGATCACAAACGACGACGGGTACGAGTCCAAGGGTATAGAAGCCCTGGCGCGGGTGGCCCGTCAGTTCGGCCAAATACTCGTTGTGGCGCCCAAAACGGTGCAGAGCGGAATGTCCATGGCGGTGACCATGGGATACAAGCCCATAGCCGCCAGGAAGGTTTACGAACTGCCCGGAGAAGAATGGTGGTACCTGGACGGCACCCCCTCGAGCTGCGTCAAGTTCGGGCTGGACAACGTGATGTATCCCGACAAGCCCGACCTGGTGTTGAGCGGCATTAACCACGGCAGCAACGCTGCAACGGCGGCGCTCTATTCAGGCACAGTCGGCGCGGCCATGGAAGCTGCCCTGAACGGCATTCCCGCCATCGCAGTGAGCCTGGACGATTTCCACCCGGACGCCGATTTCTCCGCCATAGAGCAGCTTCTTCCCGGAATCCTCACCAAACTCCTCGACAACTTCAACCCCCGCTTCGGGAGCATCTACAACATCAACTTCCCGGCCCTTCCTTCATCCCAGATTATCGGCACCCGCGTCACCCGCATGGGTATGGCCCACTGGGAGCACGAATACCTTCCATACGGACCTGAATTCCTTTTCGAGCGCGGCCACGTGCCTACGAAAAGCGACGTCGAGTATGTGGAGAACAAGCATCCCGATGAAGACCTGGTCGTCATGGCCGGAGACTTCGTCGATGACGAAAAGGGCAACGGGGAGCTGGCTGACCACATACTGATGGAGCAGGGCTACATAGTCGTGACTCCTTTGAATCTAGACCACACTGACACAGCGGAAATGAAACGCTTATGCGGTATTATCTGATAGCCGGAGAGGCTTCCGGAGACCTGCACGGCAGCAATCTGATCAAGGGATTGCGTGCCGGGGATTCTGATGCCGTATTCCGCTATTGGGGAGGGGACCTGATGGCCGCTGCATGCGGCGGGCAGCCTCCTGTGGTCCACTACCGTGACGGCGCGGTCATGGGCGTCACCGACGTCGTAAGCAAAGGCGGCGCCCTCCTGCGCAACCTGAAGCGCTGCAAGGAAGATATCGCATCCTGGAAGCCTGACGTGGTGATTCCGGTCGATTATCCGGGATTCAACCTGAATGTGGCGAAATTCTGCCACGAATCGGGCATACGTGTTTTCTACTACATCGCTCCCAAGACCTGGGCTTCCCGCGCCGGCCGCAACCGCAAGCTCAAGGCCTGGGTGGACCACCTCTACATTGTTTTCCCTTTTGAGGTTCCATACTTCCAGCAACAGGGCATACCGTTCACATACAAGGGCAATCCGCTGGTGGACGCCGTAGACGGGCATACATATGCACGTCCTGGTGAGGGGAACTACATAGCCGTCCTGCCCGGATCCCGTAAAGGGGAGATATCCAGGATGATGCCAGTCTGCATGGAGGTTGCCGGACGGCTTGGAATGAAGGTTCTTGTTGCGGGCGCCCCGTCTCGTACCCTCGAAGACTACGCAGCATACACCGACGGACGGGATAATGTGGAAGTGCTTTTCGACCGCACCTATGACATACTGAAATATGCCGATGCAGCAATAATCAATTCCGGCACGGCATCACTTGAGGCCGCCCTAATCGGCACGCCCCAGGTGGTATGCTGGAGCGCCGGCCGCCTTACCTACTTCGTGGCCAACAATGTGTTCCGTGTGCTGGACCACGTCAAGTATATCTCGCTCGGCAACCTCTGCCTCGGCCGCCAGGCCTTCCGTGAACTCATCCAGGACGATTTCACTCCGGATAATGTGGAAAAGGAGCTCAGGCGCCTGCTCGACGAGCCGGAGTACCGCGACAACATGAAAAAAGATTACGCCGAAATACGTGAAACCCTTGGCGGCAGGGGAGCATCCCTTGCCATAGCCGGAGAAATGATACAAGATATAAGATCTGCAATATGAAGAAACTGCTCATTATCGCTGCCGCAGCCATATCGCTGTGCAGCTGCTCGGTTCTCTCGAGCGTCAACTGGAATGCCGAAGGCCTCGCCAGCGCCGCCGGCAAAGTCATGACCGCCGCCAGCATCTCGGACGACCAGGTCGCCGCCCTGAGCCGTCAGACCATTGTCTCGCTTGACCAGCAGAACGTGATTGACAACGGGGCCTACGCCCAACGCCTTGCAAGAGTCATGTCCGGGGTCAATGATATCGACGGTATCCCCATCAACTACAAGGTCTACAAGACAAATGAAATCAATGCTTTCGCCTGCGGCGACGGCTCCATCCGCGTCTATTCCGGCCTTATGGACGTCATGGACGATTCGGAACTGACCGCCATCATCGGCCATGAAATCGGCCATGTGCGCCATCAGGACACCAAGCGCGCCCTGAAGAGCGCTTATCTCGCATCCGCGGCCCGCGACGTAGTGGCATCAGCCGGCAGCTACGGCGCAATGGCATCCTATCTCCTCGGCGACATGGGCGAAGCCCTGATCAGCGCCCAGTTCTCACAGGCCCAGGAATACAAGGCCGACGAACACGGCTGCACCTTCGCTATCGAGCGCGGCAAGAGCCCCTACAGTATGTACAATGCCCTGGAAAAGCTGATGTCGCTTTCACAGGGCAGTGACAATTCGATTATCGCTCATATGTTCGCCGACCATCCGAAGACGGAGAAGCGCATGGAGAAGATGAAGAAGATGGCCGAGCAGTATTCTAAATAATACCCGCGACAGCGTAGATCAGGTTTTTCACCACATAGGCACAAAGGCTCATCAGCACGGCAGCTGACCAGTCAAGCCTGAAAACTACACACACAAGGATGGCGGCAATCACCGTGATTGCAAATGCCATCCTTTTGTTTTTCAATATCCTGGGATCGCCCCTGTGGAACTTGAGGGAGAACATCGGGATCTCGCTGACCATAAGCGCCGCAAGGCACACGGAAAGCACGGGGATAAACACCGGGCCGGCGCACCATTCCGCGAGAAAACTGCCGGGAGCTGCCGCGACATAATAGCACAGCGAGCCGGCCAGCAGGGCGGAAGCGGGAGTGGGAAGCCCCAGAAAACCTGAAAGCTGACGGGCGTCCGTGTTGAACTTGGCAAGGCGCAGGCAGCTGCCGAGGCTCACCACGACGACAGGTACCCATGCCACCCAGCTTTCCCCGAACATGCAGGTGCGGGAAAGGTTGTAGAGCATGACGGCCGGCAGCACCCCGAAGGACACCAGATCCGAGAGGGAATCCATTTCCTTCCCGAGGTCGGAATAAGCTCCGAGAAGGCGCGCAGCAAAGCCGTCGAGAAAGTCGGCGAGACCCGCGGCCAGCATCAGTATAAACGCGATGTCGGGACGGCCTTTGAAAGCAAACACAACCCCGATGACTCCGCAACAGAGATTCATCGAGGTTATGCAGTCAGGAATGTATTTCTTCATCAATCAGGGACTATTTGATGCCGAGCTTGGCCTTTATGTCCCTGGGGATGGCGTCCTTGTGGACCATGATGTCGAGGGTCTGTCCTTTCACGAAGGATTCGGTGGCATACCATATTCCTTTGTACTTGCCGGTCTCGCCCCAGGAGTTCTTGACCATGTAGTATTTCTTGCCGTCCTGGTCTTTAGCAATGCCGTAGATCTGCATGCCGTGGTCGTCGGTGACGGTTTTGTTGTCGAAATCGATCTGGCGGCTTTCCTGGGTGGGTTCAATTTCCTTGACGATGACGGGAGCGGGCTTGCCCTCTTCCTTGCCTACCCAGTGCTCCTGGTCGGAGCCGGAGCTCACGGGAGCCTTGGAATCGAGATTGATAGCGAGGCCGTTGCGGGTGAAGCCGGGGTGGCTGACGTCGGCGCCCCAGGCGGCGGTGAAGCCGTTGTTGATGGCATTGTCGAGCACGGTCATCAGCTCATCGATGGGCACGTTCCAGGCGAGGTCGCCGCGCCAGTTGTCGCAAACCTCGATGGCGAACTTGGTGTAGAACGGATGATGGGTATAGCTGGTCAGGGTCACGTAGTCGGCAGGGTTGATCTTAAGGGCGTCGCGATAGCTCTTGGGAGTATATTCCTTACCGTCGACGATGAATTTCTCCGGGCATTTGCCGAGGTATTCGTCGATGACAGCCTTGTAGGCACGGGTCCAGGCAGTGCTGAGGGTCTTGTTGGGGTTCTTGGCGATGGTCTTGACGAAGGCTTCGAGCACGGCGTCAAGTTCTGCCTGCACCGGCAGTTCGGTGCCATAGTTCATACCGGTCATCTCCGACTGGGGAACGATACCATAGTCGCGGATGATATCGAGCACGTCGTCAGCTTCGGATCCGGCGCCGAAAGTGAGGTTGCCGTCCAGGCGGACGTACTTGATACCTCTTTCATAATAGGAATTGCTGACCACGTAGAATTCCGAGAAGTCAGGATACTTGAGAGTATCGGTAATCTTGCCGAGCCTGATTGCCTCGGACTCGAAAAAACCTATTGCCGAATATGCCCAGCAGGTACCGCTGCGGTACTGGTTCTTGACGGGGGTAATAGGGTTGGCCTTCACCGTAGTGAACTTGTAGTCAGGCATCTTGGGGGCGATCCGGGGCTGAGCGGAGACCGTCAGGGCGCTGATGCCGAGCGTGAGGAAAATCAATAACTTCTTCATAATTGCGATTCTAATGAGGACAAATATAAGGAAAAAAGAGAAAAAATGAGTAACTTGCATAACTTTTTGAACCAACCAAACGAATGACCAGATTTAATCCATTGAGCGTGACAATGATAGCGGCCCTGCTGCTGTTTTCGTGCGCTCCCAAAGAAAAGGGCAGGGACGTTCCGCAGATGTCGTTCACCGCATCCCACGAATACGGCCTTGAGTCAAAGACCAGCCTGAACGGGACAAAGGTCCTGTGGAGCGCCTCCGACAAGATATCCATTTTCAGCGCCACATGCCCGGGCGGCGAAACCTATTCGATCAACCCTGAAGATGCAGGCAAGGGCGAAGCGATATTCACCGGCAACGCCGTTGGATCCGCCCCCTGGTATGCCCTGTATCCGGCAGACGGCATGGCCTCGTTCAGCGAGGGCGCGATTTCGCTTTCCCTCCCGGCCAGCCAGGCATACGCCGCCGACGGATTCGCTGACGGCTGCAACCCCATGGTGGCTGTCAGCCAGACAGATAAACTCTCTTTCAAGAACCTCTGCGGCATACTGTCGCTCAGGCTCACCGGAAGCGCGACCGTCACATCCGTCGAAATCATAACAGCCGCACAGGAAGCCCTGTGGGGCACCGCGACAGTGGACATGTCCTGGACGGATGCTCCCGTCCTGGTGATGACGGCAGCAACGGATGAAGAGCATGGCAAACTGACTCTCGACTGTGGCGAAGGTGTTGCCCTGGGCGCAGATCCGACCACTTTCAACATCGTGGTCCCTGCCGGCGCGCTAGGCGGCGGATTCAAGATCGTCGTCAATGATTCCAATGGCGGCCAGATGGAAAAGACTACCGCCAATACCGGCCTCGTCACCGAAAGGGCCAAGCTCAAGCGCCTCAATCCCATTGAATACGTTCCCACCGTGTCCGGCTTCCTGGCACATGACGTGTTCGGCATATATGACCTTTCTTCCGGCCAGCCGGTGGCCGTGAAGGCTTATGAAAAGGGTGTCGACCAATATGCACTTCATTTCCTGACGGGTGCCAACGAATTCCGTATCCAGAACCTTGAAAAGGGATTTGCGCTGTTCGTGACCTATCCGGCCGGACTGAACGTAGGCGATTCCTGCCAGCTGACCATCTCATCGATAGGTCAGACCGGCGTGGATGACGCCACCGTCAATGCAGTCCTCGTGCAGAGGGAATCCAATAAGATCTGGCTGCAGGACAGCGCCGGCCAGCGTGGCTACATTTTATACGAAGACGCCTTATGAAAAGAACAGTCAGCATATTAGTGATGTCCCTGCTGACAGGGATAATCTGCTTCGCCGCTCCCGTCGACCGCAACAAGGCCGCAAGGAAAGCGGCAGACGTGCTCGGTACCAGCGTAGCAAAGACCAGGCAGGTCTTCAATGCCCGCGCCACCATTTCCACATCCTCCGCAGACTCTCCGGCCTATTATATATTCAATAATGAAGGCGGCGGTTTTTCCATTATCGCAGGCGACGACTGCCTGATGCCCGTCCTCGGTTACTCCGCGACAGGGAGTATAGACGCCAACCGAATGCCGGAAAACATGCTTTACTGGCTGGGAAGGGTCAGCAAGGTTGCCGCGGCCGTCCGCAGTCTTCCTATCCGCCAGTCAGAGAAAGTAGCCGAGGCCTGGAGCCGCAGCGGCTCCGCCCGTCGCGATCAAAGCACCCCCGGGGGAAAACTGCTTGAAGTGCCCAAATGGAGTCAGGAGAATCCCTACAACTGGTACTGTCCGTTCATCTCCAAATACGAAGAAGAAAGGGCCGTGACCGGCTGCGTGGCCACCGCCGCTGCGATGGTGATGCGCTTCCACGAATGGCCTCCTTGCGGCCACGGGACCCTGCCGGACTATTCGATGGAGTTCATGGTGGATGATTATAATACCATCGATATCCCCATCCGGGGCCACGAACTCGGCCACGAGTACAAGTGGAGCATAATGCCCATGACTGACATTTATTCAAGCACGAAGAATCCGACGGAGGCAGAGCGTCAGGTAGCATGGCTCATGTATGACTGCGGTATCATGGCGAAAGCCATGTACGGCTATGAATATGGGACCGCCGCGTACACCGATGACCTGGTGTCCGGCATGAAGACGTACATGTACTACAAGAACGGAAAAGTTGCCTACAAGACCAGGTATTCCGACAGCGACTGGGTCGCACTCATGAAGGAGCAGATCGACAAGGGCCTGCCTGTGATTTACGGAGGTTCTTCCCAGAACGGCGGACACCAGTTCGTTGTCTGCGGATATGACGGTCAGGACCAGCTGTATGTCAACTGGGGCTGGGGAGGAGACTGCAACGGTTATTTTCCCGTCGACAACTTTGCGCCTTACAAGGACGAAGACCTTTCCTATCTGCTCGACTACGGTTATACCCAGGCTGAAATCGATGAATACAAGGCGGAAGTATTCAATGAAGATGTGGATGCCGTCGTTGACATGGAACCCGACAGGTCCGTCACACCGACGCCCGTGGAGATGGCGGAGCCCGCTCAATATGAGGTAGCCGACAGCGATTATCCGGAAGATGATCTTGCACCCCTGTGCCTTAAGGCCGGAATACATAAAGGTCACGAGTACTACGGCGTCTACCGTTCAGATGCCACGAATTCGGCATTCCACAAGGGCGAAACAGTTTTGCTCAACGCCGGCCTGATTACGAATTCCTCATCCCAGCAATACAACGGCTGGTTCCGCTTCGACCACCTTTCGTATGACGGCAAGTTCGTCGAAACCCTGGGTGCGATGAACAAGAGCATTTATGTCAAGGCGAACGATTACTACTACATCTACGACATTTCCTGCACCGTACGCAGCGACGTCCGCCTGGGCGACAAGATCTGCCTCTTCACCAGCAAATCCAGCTCGGGACCTTATACCGTTGTCCCAGGAGCAAATGACGGCGAGACCATAGGCGAACTGCCCATGATTCCTCTTCCTTTCTTCAGCGACGACGGGGAAAACATACTCAACGCCGACAACGTAATTGACGACATTCAGGATTATGGTTCCTCCGGCACTACTTACAAGGATGTCATAACCTACTCGGACGGCACCAAAGAGATACTGGTAAAGGAATAATCAGCAGGACTGCCTGAGTTCGAGGGTGGAATCGTCGATTCCGCCCTCTTTTATTCTTGCCTTGAGGGAGTCGGCGACGGCGTCCCTGTCGGCTTGCGGCGCAACCACTACCTCGGCGGTGAGCGCAGTTTCAGTCGTGCTGACGGGCCAGATATGCAGCCTCTTGATTTCTTCGACGCCCTCTACCTTCAGCATGGAATCCTCGATTCTGGCAGGGTCTATCGACTCGGGAACGGCGTCAATGCTCATTCTGAAGCTTTCTACCAGCACGCCGAGGATATTGGCAAGTATGAATCCGGCAATGCAGAGGCTCATGATAGGGTCGAGCAGCACGAAGCCGGTCGCTTTGATTATGAAGCCGGCGATTACAACGCCTATGGACAGCAGGCAGTCGGTCAGCATGTGAATAAACGCACCGCGGGTATTGACATCATGCCTGCGCTTATGAGAGAGCAGGGTCACGGAAAGTGCGTTCACCACGATGCCCACTGCAGCCGTGATGCTTATCGCTTCACCGTCCGGAGACAGGGAAGAAGGATCCAGCATTTTTTCGATGCTTTCGAAGATTATGGAACCGGCAATGACGGCCACGAACACAGCATTGAGCAGGGAAATGATGACCGTCAGCTTACGGTAGCCGAAGGTGAATTTCTTTCCGGGCCTGCTCGTTGAAAGGATGAAAGCCAGAAGGGTAAGGCCCAGGGAGAATACGTCGACCAGCTTGTGGCCTGCATCGGATACCAGGGAAAGTGAATCCGAACGGAAGCCCATCCAGGCCTCGAATGCCACGAACAATGCGTTGAGTATTATGGCGCAAATATAGATTTTCTTGAGATCTCCGGTGATTTTTTCGCCGCCGTGGTGGTGATGATGATGGTGTTCCATAAGTAAATCCAAATCAAAGTATGCAAAGATATGGATTTTTTGTATTTTTGTAATCTTAAAAGAACCATTATGGGCAAATTATTCGGTGCCATATCAGTCATATTGCTTTTGAGCGTTTCCTGCATCATGCAGGAGCCATCCGGACGCGAAACGATACATTATGTGAAAGCCATCGCCGCTGACAACAGCCTGCCGGAGAACAGGCTGCTTGCCGGTTTTTCCCGCCTGCCCTCCGACGGAGACATAGCGGTTATCGGTCCTGCCGCCTCCTGCTGGCAGCTCGGCAAGTCCTTCCACTCATGCGACATGTTCGACAATGTACGCGGAATGCGCAGGTCTGACGACCTGATGGACTTCGCAGGAGAGACTTTCGCCCTTCTCTGCGATGCCGCCTGCGCCCCTTACGGCCCGTACAACGACGCCAACGGCGGGGAAGCGCTCCGCGAATCTGCAGTCCGGATGTCCCTTGCCGCACTCTCTTCCAAATGCAGCGTAAGCGTCTATGACCTTGAAGGCAACTGCGCAAAGAAACCTGCTAAAATGATTGTCCTTGCCGATCCCTGGCTGCTCCTGTACGGGAAATTCGACATCGACACCCTTTTCACCATGACGTCCTGCAAGGTTCCGGTGATATCGCCCCAGGGCCTTATGATGGATGCGGTTTTCTCCGGAGAGAAAAAGTATTTCAACATCGGCGTCATCTGCGATTCTTCTTATGTAGACAAAGGCATCTACCGTTCCATCTTCGATGCCAAGGCTAAGGAATACGGCATAGTGGGAGCCAGGTTTTTCGAATCCTCCGTGGACAGGAAGGCCGGCAATATCATAGGCAGTTTCCTCGACAGCTACATGCAGGCTGGACGCACTGAGCCCCTGGACGCAATTCTGGTAGACGACTGGAACCTCGACATGGCCGGTCTTGAAAAGAACCTCCAGGACATACGGGACTTCAGCAGGGAAGAGTTCATGCTTTATGGCAAACTGATCAGCCCTGTATTCCTCCTGGCCGGTTCGTCCGACCTGACCATGGCCGCCTGCTACGAAAAGCTTCGCGAACTGAGTCTCTTCACCCACCGCATCGCGCAGCCGCAGGTTAAAAGCTACACCATATCTGCGCGCACGGCAGGGTCGGAGACGTCATTCCTGCTGATTCCAAGTGACAATGTTTAAAGTAACGATAGAAGCGGGAGAGATAGACAAGATGCCGCTTGGCGTCTTTCCCGGAGAGATTAAAGTAATAGATAAACCTGGCATCGACTACGAGCGGGCCATTTTTTACCTCAAACGGCAAAAGGTGTTGGGCTTCGACACCGAAAGCCGGCCGGTCTTTTCTCCCGGCCAGCACAACAACGGAGTCGCACTGCTACAGCTGTCCGGGCCGAAGAAGGCATACCTCTTCCGGCTGCAGTTGCTCGGCCTTCGCAAATCCCTCTGCAGCATCCTGACCAATAAGGACATAATAAAGGTCGGCGCGGCATCTTTTGACGACGTACGCGGACTCCAGCGTATCAACAGCTTCGAGGCCGCTGGCTTCGTGGACCTGCAGAAAATCGCCTGGGAATGGGGCATACGCGACAAGAGCGTCAAGAAACTCGCCGCCAACATCCTCGGATGCCGCATATCCAAGGCTCAGCAGCTTTCCAACTGGGAAGCGCCCCAACTCAGTCCTTCGCAGTGCAACTACGCCGCCACCGACGCCTGGGTGTGCCGCGAAATGTACCTCAAACTGCTCGACTCCGAAAAGAATCCCCTGAGCCCGGAAGAACAGCTTCCGCCGCAGGACAGGGTGGCACACGAGCAGGCACAGGCCAATCCGAAACCGAAGGCAAAGAAACGCAGAAGCAGAAAGAAGAAAGCCAATGATCAAGATAATACTGAAAAGGGGCAGGGATGAGTCCCTGCTGCGCTATCACCCCTGGGTGTTTTCCGGGGCGATAGCGCAGATACAGGGTAATCCTCAGGAAGGCGACCTGGTCGCAGTCCATGATTCCGAAGGCCGTTTCCTCGCCTCCGGGCATTATCAGATTGGCTCCATCGCCGTGCGCGTGCTTAGTTTCTCAGGAGACCCCCAGGCTCCCGGATTCTGGCGTGACGCCATAGCGCGCGCAAGGGATGCAAGGGCCGCCATAGGCCTTCCGTCTGCCGGCACGAACTGCTTCAGGCTTGTCCACGGCGAAGGCGACGGCCTGCCTGGCCTCATCATAGACTGGTACGACGGCGTCTGCGTGCTCCAGGCCCACAGCGTGGGCATGTTCAGGGCTAAGAACCGCATTGCCGAGGCCCTTCAGGAAGTCTTCGGCGACTCCCTGAAAGCCGTCTACGACAAGAGTTCCGGCACGGCCCCGTTCAAGGCCGGGCTCGATCTTGTGGACGGTTATCTCTACAAAGCACCGGGCTTCAATGACAATTCACTGACAGTCTCCGAGAACGGTCACCGTTTCGAGGTCAACTGGGCGGAAGGCCAGAAGACCGGTTTCTTCCTGGACCAGCGCGACAACCGCGAACTCGTGGGCAAATATGCCGCTGGACGCACCGTACTGAATCTTTTCTGCTACACCGGAGGATTCAGCGTATATGCCCTCGACGGCGGAGCGAAGTTCGTGGACAGCGTGGATTCATCGGCCAGGGCCATGAATCTTGTAGAGCGGAACGTCGCCCTGACTGGGCGCGCCGCCAGCCACGAAGGCCACTGCTGCGACGCCATAGATTTCCTGAATGCCGCCCCTGAAGGCAAATACGACCTGATGATAGTGGATCCGCCGGCATTCGCCAAACACCGCGGCGTGCTGAAAAACGCCCTCCGGGCATATCAGAGGCTAAATGCCGCCGCAATCTCAAGGGTTGCCCCGGGCGGCCTGGTGTTTACGTTCAGCTGCTCGCAGGTGGTGGATAAAATTGCCTTTGCCGAGCTGGTGTTCAGCGCCGCCGCACAGACAGGCAGGAACGTACGCATCATCGACCGCCTCTGCCAGGGCGGCGACCATCCGGTCAGCATCTATCATCCTGAAGGGGAGTACCTTAAAGGTCTTCTCCTTTACGTTGAATAAGATCCAGAAGTTTATCGATTGCTTCGCTGTCGGGAATGTGGCGAAGCACGGGTTCACCCTTGTGGTAGATCGACACGCGCCCGCCGCCTTCTCCGACGTAACCCCAGTCGGCGTCGGCCATTTCTCCGGGGCCGTTGACTATGCAGCCCATCACCGCAATGACCATACCCTTGAGGTGTGATGTGCGGCGCTTGACTTCCTCGAAAGTCTCCTCAAGCCTGTACATTGTGCGGCCGCAGCCGGGGCAGGCTATATATTCAGGCCTGTAGAAGCGCCTGCGGGCGGCCTGCATGATCTCATCCGTCAGATAAGGGTCGAGGCCGGCGGATGCGGGAATCTCGTCGATTTCCCTGTCAAGCAGGGCGGGCCCCCACTTGATGGCGGCTTCCAGCATCGGATTATGCTCACCAACTCCAAACGAGCTGAAGTAACTGGCAAGATAAGAGGCTACAGGTAATTCATTCACAGGAGGTTCCGTAAGCGACACCCTAATCGTGTCACCGATGCCCTCCCTCAACAGCGAGGCTATGCCCACGCAGGATTTAATGCGTCCGGAGTCACCGTTGCCGGCTTCAGTCACCCCAAGGTGCAGAGGGAACACATGCCCGCTCTCCTTCATCAGTTTCACCAGCTCACGGTAAGCCTGCACCATGACGACGGTGTTCGATGCCTTGAGGGAGACCACGACATTGAAGAACGACGCGTCCACACACATTTGCAGCCACTCCATCGCCGCCTTAGCCATGGCCAGGGGAGTATTGCCGTACAGTTCGGTGATATATTTGCCAAGGGAACCGTGGTTCAGTCCAACCCGGACAGCAGTGCCGTGGATCTTGCAGATCTCCAGGAATTCAGCAAACTTGCGCCGGGCCACTTCATGGTCGGGATGGAAGTTGCCCGGGTTGATGCGCACCTTCTCCACCACTTCGGCGCATGCTATGGCCGTGTCGGAAGAGAAGTGTATGTCGGCCACCAGCGGCACCCGGCAGCCTTCGGCGTTGAGCCGGCTGCGGATTTCACGCAGGGCCGGCACATCCTGAAGGCCGGGAACGGTGACACGGACCATCTGCGCTCCTGCGGCAGCAAGCTGGAGGCACTGAGCCACAGTCGCATCCACATCTGAAGTGTGGGTGTTGCACATAGTCTGCACCACGATTGGTGCTCCGCCGCCTATGACAAGGCTGTCGCCAACCCTGACCTGCTTAGTCTGCAGCCGTTCCATACACTATCTCCTTTGCCTGTTGTTTCAGTTGCTTGTTCGTCCTGCCGGTACGCTTCGTCAGCTGGAAATAGACGCCCAGGGTGACGGAAATGTCGATGGGATTGGCGTAGCGGTAGTAATATGTGTTGTTGGGGTGAAAAGTTTCGTTGTAGTAATCCGGCTCGTACAGCGACTGCAGGCTCCAGCGGGCCAGCACATTGAGGTGAAGTTCGACGGGATCTATCATGAAGCCTATTCCGGCACCGCCCATCAGGCCGTAGTCGAAGCGGTATTCGTAGTCACGGAACTTGTTGGTGTATTCTTCGTCGAGGAACATGCCGCTGCGTTCGACGGACAAGCGGTAACCGACGTAGCCGCCGAGGTTGGCCATAATCTTTGTCGGTGCGCTGTCGACGTGGAAATGCATCATGGCAGGCATCTCGACTGTCTGGTACGATACGTTAGTCGCTCCGTCGATGTAGCCCAGAGGATAGCCGGTATCGGGGTTGTCGTTGAACGTGACGCCGGAATGGGAATAGGAGAAGCCCAGGGTGATGCCGAAGTAGGGGATGTAGTTGAACATCTTCTCGTAGTGGGTGTACATCACCGAGAAATAGACGGGATTGAAACGGAAGTCGGTGCCCATCTTGTCGGGATTGAAGTACATCGTGGAGAATGTCACGCCATAGTTGACGCCTATCATCGAATAGTCGTTGATGGTGGAAACGCGGCTGATGACCACCGTATCGAGATACTCTGGAGTGAACATCAGGGAGTCCTCCTGCGCCCTGAGAAGCTGGCCGCAGCAGAGAAGCAAAGTGATTATCAGCAACTTTCTCATTGGGCAAACAGTTCTTTGACGTTGATTTCCTGCTCAAGCTCCGCTCCTGCAGGGATCTCTATGTAGTCCTGCTCTCCGAAGGTGAAATACAGCACCGCCTCGGGCTGACGGTGCTCCAGGATGGATCCGGTGTCCACGATCGAGTTGCGGTTGCCGTCGTCGGTGATACGCAGTGAATACTTTCCCTCCTTCAGGTAGGGGAACTCCAGTACGCCGTCCTTGTCCAGGACATAGCTGCGGATTACATTGGAGCGCTTTTCGTCCAGCAGGTCCACTATGACCTTGCGGTCAACTCCGGTGAGGCTGGCCTTCAGCAGGCTGAGTTTTTCGTCGGTGGGGAGGGAGACCTTGGTTTCCGTGCTGTCGGAGTAAAAGCCTCCTATGTCACGGAAAGCGTGATGCGGGATCTTCAGCGTGTATTCATAACCCGGAAGCAGTTTCTCCTTCGGGCGTATGATATAACGGCGCAGGTTGGCCGTGTCTTTCTCTACGGTGTATTCCCCGGTGAACTCTTTCTGCTTCGGGTTGCGGTAGCGGAAAACCAGGGAATCGAAGTTCTCATACACAATCGGCTGGGTGAATTCCAGCTCGAAGCCTTTCTGCTCCACGGTCTCGGGCTTAACCTCAAGCTTGAACACGCAGGTCGTATCCTCTTTCTTTATGTTCTTGCGCTGCATCTTCTGGAGCACCCTGCGGCCTTCGGGCATGGTCAGCTTCACATGCTCGAGCGAGGGCGTAAGAACTCCGAGGCTGTCGGTCTTGCGGTAGTTCACGAAGATATGGAGGGTGTCAGGGGCAGGCTTGCGGTTGTTCACCCAGATTTCAAGGCTGTCCTGCAGGACATTGAACTGGGTGATCAATTCATCCGCCTTATAGCCGCGCACCCAGAGGGAATCGATCCAGACGTAGGGCGCCATGAACGTGATGTAGGCCGACCTGTCGCCTGTGCGCTCCTTGTTCTTAAGGTACTGCTTCGAGGGTTTCTCCCTGAACAGCCTCATCTTGTAGTCGACGCGGCGAGCCTCGCACATCAGCGTGTCGGTCATGTCGTACTTGAGCATTTCGGGGAGGGTATCGATGACTCGCACGACGGGGCGTATAAGTGAGTCAACGAAGCCCACCAGGTCGGTGTCGGGGTCATAGATGTTGTTGCCGGCCTCGTCCTTGATGGCATACAGGCGATACAGCGTGTCGGCAAGATACGGCAGGCAGAAATAGCCCCAGTCATCCGTCTTCACGGAAGCGTCCGGCCTGTGGAGGAATACGGCGGAGTCCCCCAGGTCCTTGTATAGCAGCACCGTTGCACCCTTGACGGGACGGAGGGTGTTGCAGTCCTGTACGACACCCGTGACCAGCAGGGAATCAATCCCGGGGCCGGTCGAGAACACATAGGTGTAGCCAGGGAACATGTTGCCTTCATTGTTGTCGGCGAGGGCGTCCGTCAGGTTCAGTGTGTATGTCGTATTGGAATCCAGGGGCTCCTCAAACTGCACGATGAGGAACTTGTCCTTGATGCGGGTCTTGGGGGCCTTTTCCTGGGGAGGGGAGAGATAGATGTTCTTGGCGTTCTTGATGGTCACGTATTCATCGAAGCGGAACACTATGCGGGTATTGACAGGCACGTTGACGGTGCCCGGAAGGGGATTGATGCCAATGATGAGGGGCGGGATCGTGTCCTTGAGGCCACCGGTGGGGGCCTGCGTGGTGTTGGCGCAGGAGTGCACGAAGATCATCGGCAGGAACACGGCCGCCGCGACGATAACCGGTATCAGCTTCTTCAGTTTCATCATATATCACTGATTTCGACGTCCTCTATGCCTTCGATGCGTTTCAGGACGTTTTCAATTTCACTTGTGAGTCCGGGGCGGTTAACGCCGCGCAGGACTATGCGGATAGGAAGTTCTTCAGCTTCATTGGATTTATCTTCCGCAGGGACAAGATACGCTTCTGCAAGAGGGATGTCCTCAGGTTTGTTTGCCCTTATGTATTCCATAAGGCTGCGTTTTGCGCGCCTGGTGCGGAGGAAGGCCAGCCACTCCACCTTAGGGCTCGACTTGCGGGCGGTCAGGATTTCCACCTGGTCGCCGGCCCTCAACACACGGGAAAGAGGGGCGAGTTTCTGGTTGACCTTGGCAGCGATTGCACAGTTGCCGACATTGGTGTGGACTATGTAGGCGAAATCCAGGGCCGTGGAGCCCTTGGGAATGCTCCTCTGGTCGCCCTTGGGAGTGAAGACCACTATTTCGCTCGTACCTATGTCGTCCTGGATGATGTCGAGCAGTTCGATGGCACTGGTATCCCCGCTGGACAATATGTCCTGGACCTTTGCGAGCCACTCGTCCACCTGGCTGTCGCGCTCGGAAAGATAGCCGTCTTTCTTATAGGTCCAGTGGGCGGCGATGCCCTTTTCGGCTATGTCGTCCATGCGCCTGGAACGTATCTGCACCTCCACCCAGAAGCCGGCCCTGCTCATAAGCGTACAGTGCAGTGCCTCATAGCCGTTGCTCTTGGGATGCTTGATCCAGTCACGGTAGCGGCTGGGCTTGTCGCGGTAGAGTTTCCCAATGGCGGAACTGATAAGGTAGGCCTGGTCGCGCTCCTTGTCGGGATCGTCTGTGGCGGGGTCAAAGATGATGCGTACGGCGTACAGGTCATAGATCTGCTCGAAAGGCACGTGCTTCGTGCGCATCTTGTACCATATTGAATATGGCGTCTTTATCCTCTTCTTGATTTCGAACTTGTATCCCTTTTCATTGAGTGTCTCGCTGATCGGGGCGATGAAATCTTCCAGGTCCATGGCCCTCTGGGCGACGTCCTTGTCGATGCGTCCGGTGATTTCCGCAAAAGCTTCGGGCTGACGGAAACGGAGCCATATATTCTCCAGTTCCGACTTGATGGTGTAGAGTCCAAGCCTGTGGGCAAGAGGGATGAAGATGAACATCGTCTCGGACAGGATGCGCTTCCGCCTTTCCTCCGGGAAACTCTCAAGATGCTGGCAGTAGTGGAGTATTTCGGCCATCTTGATGAGGACCACACGGACGTCGTCTCCCATTGTCAGAAGCACCATCTTGAGGTTTTCCGCCTGTTCGCTTTCAGTGTCCTGGCCGACCGACTCCGAACGCTCGAGCACTTTGCCTATGTTGTTGAGCCCTTCCGAGAGACGGGCCGTCTTGTCGTCGAAAAGGTTGCGGATATCGTCCACGGTATAGTTCGTGTTGCCCAGCAGGCCGAGCAGCAGGGCAGCGCAGATGGAATGGTAGCCGAGACCTATCTTTTCGATTACAATCTGGGCGACCTGGAGCGGATAGATGATGTAGGGGCCGCCGGAATGGAGACGGACGCCGCTGTGGGCCGTGCTGGCTATTTCGTAGGCCTTCTGGACAATGGCCAGCTGAGCCTCGTCGCGGCAGCGGCGGCGCGCAAGTTCCATCAGGGCGTCATATTCCCGGCGGATTGCCTGCTGGTCTTTTTCCGAATACACGTTTGTCTTCATCGCCTGGGCCCCTCCTGGAGACCGTAGTTCTTGATGTTCTGGAAACTGTAGGTCAGTTCCGCACCGTAGATGATGATCTGCCAGCTGAAATTCAGCCAGATAAGGAAGAGCGGGATAGCTGCCAGCACTCCGTATACGGTATTGAGACGCGCAACGAAGACCTGTGTCTCAAGGTACAGATACTGGAATACGACGAACACGAATGCGCCGACCGCGGCGGCCTTGAGTGCATTCTTGTATTTCACTTCTGTCGCGGGAATGAACTTGTACATAGCGCTGAATGTAAAGGCCGCGACGACGTAGAAGCCAATATAACCGAGCAGCTGGGGCAGGAAGCGCAACTCCGAAAGGTCGAGTCCGAGGAACTTGGTCGCATTGGAGTAGTAGGCGATACCGGAGCTGAAGATTATGGCTATGAATGGCGTCAGTATTAGCACCAGCAGATAGAAGCCGAAGCGGGTGTAAAGCTTGCGCGGAATCTTCCTGATGCCCCAGACGTTGTTGAATACCCTTTCCACCTGGAACATCATCCACAGTATGGCCCAGAGGAACATGAGTGCTGAGATGATACCCACTCCGCCGCTCTTGGCTATTTCGATGATGTTGGCCGCCTTTTCCTTGATAAGTTCCAGAAGCTCGGCATCCACGTTGCCGGCAAGCGTCAGCAGCAGGTTGTCGAGGAAACCGGAAAGGCCGAGGCCGCCGGTGACTGCAAAAACGAATGCGAGAAGCGGGATCAGGGCCAGCGTCATGAAGTAGCTCAGCGCCACGCACTGGAAGCCCATCCTGTTTTCGGCAAAGGTGTTGATCGTGATACGGATTATCTTGACGAAATTGATCAGACGCGCATAGCCCTTGGACACCATGGAGACTTTCTCGGTGTCGATGGACCAGATGCGGTCGGTGAACAAATTCCTTAACCTTCCCATTCTAGAATAACGTAAGTTCTTCAGTTTCAGGGGCTGCTGTCAATTCCCCGGGGAGCATCTTCCGGAATTCCTCCTCGCTCACCATGGGAATGCCCAGCTGGGAGCACCTACGAATCTTCTCCGGGCCTGGCTTAGTGCCGGCAAGAAGGAACGAGGTGCTTCCGCTCACGGACGATGCGCACTTTCCGCCATGGCTCACTATGAGCTCCTTCATGGCGTCACGCGATATGCTGAAATTGCCCGACACGACCACGGTCTTGCCGGCAAGGCTGTCGGAAACGCTGTCGGCCTGGCCGGCGCCGCTGAACATGAGCCCCTTTGCCTTCAGGCGGGCGATTTCTTCAAGGTGCGCAGGATTGTGCATATAATCATACACGCTGCCGGCAATCACGTCACCGACCTCGGCAACCTCCAGCAATTCTTCACGGGAGGCGGCCGCAAGGCTGTCGATGTCGCCGAAATGGCGGGCAAGGTCGCGTGCTGTGGTTTCTCCCACAAATCGTATGCCCAGGGCGAACAGCACGCGCTCGAAAGGCACGCTTGTCGTCGCTGCAAGGCTGTCCAGGAAACGCTGCGCGGAACGCTCCTGCCATCCTTCAAGGCTCATCAGCTGATATTTGTTGATGTCGTACAGGTCGGCGGGGGTGCGCACCAGGCCGGCGTTGTAGAACTGCTCCACCGATGCTTCGCCGGCAAGGACGTTCATTGCCTTGCGGCCGATGAAGTGGAGTATACGCCCCTTTATCTGCATCGGGCAGCCGTCCTGGTTGGGGCAGAACCACTTGGCCTCGCCTTCCTGCCGTAGCAGGGGAGTTCCGCAGTCGGGGCAAACCGAAGGGAAGGCCGGCGGGACCGCTTCAGCAGGGCGCAGGGACAGATTGACGCCCGTTATCTTGGGGATGATTTCGCCGCCCTTTTCCACGTAGACGGAATCACCAACGCGTATGTCGAGCGCCTCTATCTGGTCCTGGTTCACGAGGGTCGCGCGCTTGACGACCGTACCGCCCAGTTGGACGGGTTCCAGGTTGGCGACCGGAGTCACGGCTCCTGTGCGGCCGACCTGATAGTCAATGCTGAGCAATTTGGTGCAGGCCTGTTCTGCCTTGAACTTGTAGGCCACCGCCCAGCGCGGGGACTTGGCCGTGTAGCCGAGGGCCCTCTGAGCCTGCAGTTCGTTGATTTTTATGACTATGCCGTCGGTTGCAAACGGCAGGTCGCGGCGGGCGGTGTCCCAATGGTCTATGAAGGCACGGATTTCGTCGATGTCGCGGCAGATGCGGCGGGCGTCCGATACGGGCAGGCCCCAGGATGCCGCTTTGGACAGGGCTTCGTCGTGGGTTTCAAAGGGAACGCTCTGGGCAGGAATATGGTACAGGGTGCACCACAAGCCCCTGCGGGCCACTTCCGAGGGATCGCCGAGCTTGAGTGAACCTGAGGCGGCGTTGCGGGGATTGGCAAAAGGGGCTTCGCCCTCATCCTCACGCTCGCGGTTCAGGGCCTCGAAGGATGCGAACGGCATCAGCACCTCGCCGCGTATCTCGAACTCTGCGGGGAAGTCGCCGTGGAGCCGTTCGGGGATGTTGGAGATGCGCCGGGCGTTTTCGGTCACGTCGTCTCCCTGAAGCCCGTCGCCCCTGGTGAGCGCCCTGATGAGCACACCGTCCGTGTAGGTGAGGCATATTGCCGTGCCGTCGAATTTGAGCTCGCAGCAATAGGTAAAGCCGCTTTCCAGTAACTTGTCTGCCCGGGCGGCGAATTCTTCGACTTCGGCTATGCTGTAGGTATTGCCCAGGGACAGCATTGGATAGCGGTGCGCGCGCTTGACGAATTCCACGCCGGTGCCGGGCTCAGCATTGCGTCCGAAGGGGCTGTCGAGGTCGCTTCCGACGTGCTGGGTGGGGGAGTCGGGCGTCAGGAATTCAGGGAACTGCCTTTCCAGGTCTTCCAGCTCGTGCATGAGAAAATCGTACTCCTGGTCGCTCATTGTAGGAGCGTTGTCCACGTAGTACTTGCGGCTGTTCTCTTCGAGGACGGCCTTCAATTCTTCAATGCGTTTCCGGGCTTCGGATTGATCCATAAAAGACGTATATATAAATTATGCAAATATACTCTTTTTCCGTGAAATAATTTTTGTAAATTTGTAGGATTTTTCGCGTGAAGGTTAATTTAATTTATATATGAAAGATTCCATCATTATCCTTTGCGGCGGCGGCCCCGCTCCGGGCATGAACACTGTCGTATGCTCCGTCGCCAAGACGTTCCTTTCCAATGGTTATCGCGTTATCGGCCTCCATGGCGGCTACAGCGGACTTTTCAACAAGTCTCCCCGCATCGAGGACATCGATTTCTTCAAGGCCGACGCCTATTTCAACAGGGGCGGCTCCTACCTCCAGATGAGCCGCTTCAAGCCCACCGACGAAGACTTCGAGCAGCGCTTCAACCTTGAGCTTTTCCAGCAGAACAACATCAAGCTTCTCGTGACCGTGGGCGGCGACGACACAGCTTCTACAGCCAACCGCATCGCCAAGTTCCTCGAGGCCAAGAAATATCCCATTGCCAACATCCACGTCCCCAAGACGATCGACAACGACCTCCCGCTTCCGAACAACACCCCGACCTTCGGATTCAACTCCGCTAAGCAGGAAGGCGCCCACATCGCCCGCACCATCTATGAGGATGCCCGCACCTCCGGCAACTGGCTGCTCATTTCCGCAATGGGACGCAGCGCAGGCCATCTGGCCCTCGGCATCGGCGAAGCCACCCACTGCCCGATGACCATCATCCCCGAGATGTTCAACAAGACCTCCATCACCATCGACAAGATCATAAAGCTCACCCTTTCCGCCATCCTCAAGCGCAGGATCCTCGGAATCGACTACGGCACCGTGGTCGTGGCTGAGGGCGTGTTCCACGACCTTGCAGCCGAGGACATCAAGGCCGCCGGCGTGCATATGACCTACGATGAGCACGGACACCCCGAGCTTGGCAAGATCAGCAAGGCCGTGCTGTTCAACGAATTGCTTGAGAAGGAGTTCAAGAAGGTCGGCCTCAAGGTGAAGACCCGCCCCGTGGAAATCGGCTACGATGTCCGCTGCCAGGATCCCATCGCCTACGACCTGACCTACTGCTCCGAACTCGCAATGGGCGTTTATGAACTCTTCCGCAAGGGTGAGACCGGCTGCATGGTCTACGTGGACGCTTTCGGCAACCCTTCACCCCTCTACCTGCACGACCTGCAGAACGCAGAAGGCAAGATTCCACCGCGCCGCGTCGACATTAACGGCGGCATCGCCCAGAACTACTACAGCCACATCTGCCACTACATCACTCCCGCCGACTACGAAGCCGCAAAGAAATATGTCCCGGATCCCGAGGCATACGACTTCAAGAATATACTCGGCTGGTAAGCCGGAATCAGGCATAACTCAAAAAAGGGTGGCTCGCTTGAGTCACCCTTTTTTGAAATCTTCAAGAACAAAGAATTAGATTTCCTCCACGATCTCAGCTTCGGGAGCATTCTTGATCACGGAAGCGATGCCGGCGTTCAAAGTACGCTCGGAAGCATACATCTGGCTGCTGCCGATGATCTGGCCGTTGGAGGCCTTCAAGTTGAAGAAAGGCTTGCCGTTCTTGGCGACCTTAACTTCGAAACGGCCCTCGATGGGGGCGTTCTTCTTGACGGACTCAATGCCGTTGATGCAGGCTGCCTTGGTGTTGTAGCCTTCGCTGGTGAGAATGACCTGGCCGTTGGTGGCCTTCAGGTTAAACTGGAATTCTCCGTTCTTTCTGACAGTGATAACAAACTTTCCCATTTCTGAATTATTAAAAATGTATTTTCGCAAACTTAATAATTTATTGTTAAATTTGCAATAATTATCTGAATCTTATGTTGACAAACGCCGAAATCAAGCGTATCAAGTCGTTGAAAGAGAAGAAATTCCGTGACGAATTCGGACAGTTCGTCGTGGAAGGGGAGAAGCTTGTGGAGGAGGCTCTTTCATCCGGTTTCCGCGTTCTGGCAGTCTACAGGGAAGAAGAAATAGGGAAGGATGCCATGGAAAGGATGTCCCACCTGAGCACCCCGTCTCCCGTTCTTGCCGTCGTTGAAAAACCCTCCCCGAAAGGCGTAGTGCTTGAGAGGGGGCTCTATATAGGACTCGATTCGGTCCGCGATCCCGGCAACTTCGGCACAATACTCCGCCTGGCCGACTGGTTCGGCATAACGACGGTCTTCGCATCGATGGACTGCGTGGAGGTGTTCAATCCCAAAGTTGTCCAGTCATCCATGGGCTCGGTGTTCCGTGTGGAAGTACTGTATTGCGACCTTCCGGATATATGCCGCCGTTTCCGCAGGATGGACCTTCCGGTCTACGGCACCTTCCTGGACGGCAGCGACATATATGAACAGAGCCTCGCCGACGAAGGCTTCATCGTATTCGGCAACGAGGCCAACGGCATCGGCCCGGAGACGGCGGCCGAAGTGAGTTCCCGTCTCCTAATCCCGTCTTATGCAAAAGGCCGTACGGCAGAGTCTCTCAACGTTGCGACCGCAACGGCAATAATTCTGTCCGAATTCAGGAGGCGCTGCAGATGAGATATTTACGCCTTGCCATCGTCCTTATTGGACTTGCCGCCGCCAGCGCCTGCAGCACGACCCGCGTGCTCAGCGAGGGGCAGTACCGCCTTGCGTCCAACAAGGTGGTCATTGAAGGCAAGGACAAAAGCCTTTCCTCCGGCGACGTGTCTTCCTACGTCAAGCAGCAGGCCAACTCCTATTTCATTTTCGGATGGAGCCCGAAGCTCATCATCTATAACTGGTCCGACCCGGAGAAGGATGACTGGCTGAACCGTTCGCTGCGAAACGTCGGCGTCGCGCCTGTGGTATTCAACGGCTACCAGGTCGGCAGTTCCTGCGACAACATACGCAAGCATCTCGACTATCTCGGGTATTACAATTCCGACGTCACGTCCAGGGTGGACACTACCGGGCGTCTGGTCAACGTCACCTATTTCGTCACGCCCGGCAAACGCAGCCGTATCGACAGCATAGTGTTCAAGGTCCCGGAAGGGGAGTTCACCGATGAGTTCAAGGCCGACCTGCCCAAGGTGACCATTAAGGAAGGCGACTTCCTGTCCGAAAAATCCCTTGAGGCCGAAAGCGTGCGCGGCGCCACATATTTCAGGAACAGAGGCTATTACGATTTCAGCAAATACAACTACTTCTTTGAGGCCGACACCCTGGGCCCGAGGAACATCCTGACCTACGAAATCCGAAACTACAACCGAAACGAGGCTGAAAACAACTCAGCCCGCTTGCTGAAATACAAGATCGGCGAGGTGACCATCAGCCACGCCAAGGATGTGCCGTTCAGGGAAAGCGTGCTGCGCAAACTCAACCTGATACAACCCGGCAGGACTTACAGCGAGCGTCTGGTCAACGCCACCTACAACCGTCTCACATCCCTGCGCCTCTTCAACAACGTGGGAATTGAAATGATACCTGCGGACAGTTCCACTGTGGACTGCCACATCACGATGGGCGAATCCAAGCGCCGCGGGGTCAAGCTCAACCTCGACGTCAGCACCAATTCCTCCGGGCTTCTTGGCATTTCCCCGAACGTCAGCCTCTACGACAAGAACATCTTCCACGGCGGAGAATGGCTTTCCCTCGGCTTTAGCGGCAACTTCCAGTGGATTCCAGGCACCGATACCAAAGCCAACGAGTTCGGCGCCAGCGTGGGCCTCAATTTCCCCCGCTTCGTCGGTCTTCCCATAAGTGCGTTCCGCGGCAGCAACATCCCCCGCACGGAGATACTTGCCTCGGTCAACTACCAGAACCGCCCGGAGTTCATACGCTTCATCACCAACGTGTCCTATGGCTACACCGGACAGACCCGCAATTTCTACTACCAGTTTTACCCGCTTCGTGTTTCCGTGGTGAAAATCAACGGGATGAGCGAAGATTTCATGTACACGCTGCTTCGGAACCTCTATCTTTGGGACAGTTTCTACGACCATCTGGACGCCGGTATCAGCGGGCAGGTGTACTGGACGACCAATGCCGACATCGTGCCCAAGACCGCATATCATTATATACGCTTCGGCTTCGACCTTTCCGGCAATGTGATTTCACTCTTCAACAACTGGCTGCCCAGGGATGAATATGGCACCCCCAAGATCTTCGGACTGTCATATTCCCATTACGCCAAAGCGGACCTGCACCTGGGAAAAGTATTCAGATTCTCCCAGGGATCGGCCCTTGCCCTGCACCTTGCGGGCGGCGTAGGCACGGGTCTCGGGAAAAGCACCATGCCGTTTGAAAAACAGTTCTACGTGGGCGGTGCAAGCAGTATGCGCGGCTGGCAGGTCAGGGCGCTCGGTCCCGGAGACGACGAAATGATGACGCTCTTTACCATCCCCAGCCAGACCGGCGACTGGAAGCTTGAACTTGACATGGAATACCGCCAGAAGCTTTTCTGGAAATTCGAGGGGGCCCTCTTTGCAGAGGCCGGCAATGTATGGCTGTTTCCCATGACCGATCTGCCTGAAGAATACAGGCCTGATCCAGAATCGTGGCTCCCCACAATTGCTGCCGACTGGGGCATTGGCCTGCGACTCAACCTGGATTTCATATTGATCCGCCTTGACTGGGGCCTCAAGCTATATGAGCCCAGCAGGGCAGCGGGCTCCCGCTGGCTGACCCCGAAGCAATGGTTGGGCCGCAACGGATCCGCTCTTCATTTCGGTGTCGGATATCCTTTCTGATGGACAAAGGGATTATCATATATCAGGTGCTCACCCGCCTCTGGGGCGAGGGGAAGTTCTCCTCCTGGGATGAGGCATCTTTCAACTATCTGCACTCTCTCGGCATAGATTACATTTGGTTTACCGGCATACCCAGGCATGCCTCAGGCAAGGATTTCGTCAAGGGAAATCCCGGATCTCCGTATGCAATCACCGACTGGTACGACGTCAATCCATATCTTGCCGACAAGACCCGGAGCAGGATGAAGGAATTCGAGGCGCTAGTGGACCGCACGCACAAAGCGGGCCTGAGCTGTCTTATAGATTTCATCCCAAACCATGTGGCCTGCGACTACGCTGGCAGGCTCGCCGTCCACGACTGGTGCGACGGCGACTGGACCGACACCAGGAAGGTTGACTGGTCCGCCCTGGAAACCAGGGAAGAATTCGTCCGCGTGCTCAGTTTCTGGGCGTCGAAAGGAGTGGACGGCTTCCGCTGCGACATGGTCGAACTGGTGCCTTCTGACGCCCTGGGAGAGGTCATTGCGCGCGTGCGCAAGGATTTCCCGAACCTGCTTTTCGTCGCGGAAGTCTATGGCAGGGAGAACTACGGCCGTTATCTGGATGAAGCGGGGTTCGACCTGCTTTACGACAAATCCGGCAGCTACGACATCCTGCGCGGCATATTGAACGGTAGTCGTTCCGCCCGCGAACTGACCTGGAACTGGCAGTGGCTGGGCCAGAGGCAGGGGAGTATGCTGAACTTCCTTGAGAACCACGACGAGCAGCGCCTCGCTTCACCTTTCTTTGCGTCCAACACAGGTCGGGCCCGCGCCGCCCTTGCTTATTCAATGCTGTTCAACGGTGCTTCATTCATGATCTACGCCGGGCAGGAACTTGGGGAGGATGCAGCTGAAGGCTCCGACGGACGCACATCCATTTTCAATTGGTGCCAACCGTTGAGTCTCAGGCATATATGGACCTTGATCCACGAAGGGAAAGGCCTCGGAAGGAAAGAAAGAAGTACTTTGTCCGAATACAGGCAGCTATGTGCGCTGAAAAAACGGATAAGTCCAGACCGCAACTGGGACCTCTGCTATTGCAATGAAAACGCCCCCGGATTCAATCCTGACACTATGACGGCGTTCATGCGTTTCGACGGACACAAGGCGCTCCTGGTCTTCTGCAACTTCTCGGACAGGGAAGCTACTGTCCTTCTGAGATTCCCCAAGGAACTCCGAGAGTCGGCAGGTATCACTGCGGAAGCGGTGCAAGTGACTGCAGAGCCATGGGGTTATGCGCTTTTAAAATGTAACTGAAAAAAGATATATTTGTAGGATTAATCATTTGAGACATGGCTAAAACTATCACAATCATCGGCTCCGGAATGATGGGTTCCGCCCTCGCTTTCCCGGCATTTGAAAACGGCAATGAAGTCCGCCTTGTTGGTACTCACCTCGACAGGGAAATCATCGACAATTGCAGGAAGAACAACCAGCACCTGAAATTCGACAGGCCTTTTCCCAAAGGCGTAAAATATTATCAGATAGAGGAATGGAAGGAAGCGGCCAAAGGCGCCGACTTCATCATCGGAGGCGTCAGTTCCTTCGGCGTGGACTGGTTCCTCGAGCATATCCTGTCGGAACTCGATCCGTCCGTGCCCGTGCTTTCAGTGACCAAGGGTCTCATCAACCTGGAGGACGGCACGCTCATTTCCTATCCCGAGTATTGGAAGCGCGAGCTTGCAAAGAAGGGTATCAATCGCGAGATCTGCGCCATCGGTGGTCCCTGCACCAGTTATGAGCTTGTGTTCCACGACCAGACTGAAGTCGCTTTCTGCGGCAAGGACACAGCGACAATAAAGATGATGAAGGAGGCTATGCAGACTTCATATTATCACATCTCCCTGACCAACGATGTCGAAGGTCTGGAAAGCGCCGTGGCCCTGAAGAACGGCTACGCACTTGCAGTGGCAATGACCATAGGACTTGTCAACCGCCACCACGGCCCCGAAGCCGGCCTGCACTACAATTCCCAGGCTGCCGCGTTCTACCAGGCCGTCAAGGAGATGCGCTATCTGCTTGAGATGCAGGGCGCAAGCCGCGACTGCGAGAACATCGGAATCGGCGACCTGTACGTGACCGTCTATGGCGGCCGCACGCGCAAGATCGGTATACTCCTCGGAGAAGGGAAGACTTATCAGGAAGCCCTTGACATCCTGGCCGGCGTGACCCTGGAGAGCCTTGTGGTCGCCCGCCGAGTCTATGCTGCAATGGAGAAAAAAGCCCAGACCGGCAAAGCCGACCTGAGCATGTATCCTATGCTCTGCCATGCCGCAGCCGTGCTCGACAAAGGCAGGGACGCAGAACTCCCCTGGGAAGCCTTCACCTTCGACCAGACGAAGTAAGTTCAGCCATATTCAGCTAATACGGAACTACCCCCTCCTGAGGACGTTTTCCCTATTTTATAGTCCTCAGGAGGGGGTAGCTCCGTATTCTGCTAACTAGATAGCCAGGGTCAGCATCAGGGCGCCGACAAGGCCAAGGATAGCGTAGAATTCAGGAAGGGCAGCGTAGATCAGGGTATTGGTCTGTACGTCGTGGCCCTGGCTGATGCCGATGATACCGTTGGCGCAGACCTGGCCCTGACGGAGGGCTGAGAAAAAGCACACAAGTCCCATTCCGAGGCCGACACCGAAGAGGATGGGGCCGTTGGCGGCAAAGTCGAACTTGTAGACCAGCAGCCACATGAAGAATCCCACGAAGCCGTAGATTCCCTGCGTTGCAGGCAGTGCGGAGAGAATAAGATAGCTGCTGGATTTTTCAGGAGCCCTCTTGAGGGCGCCTTCAGCAGCATTGCCGGCGATAGTCGTGCCGAAGGCACTGCCGATTCCGGACAGGCTGAGCATGAGTCCGAGTCCGAGATAACCAAGAATTTCGTTCATAGCGATTGTATTTTATTTGTTTGTATTTTAATTCTCTATAGGTCTGTACAGGCGTCCCTTGCCGTCGTATCCCGAGTTCTTGAAGAACTCCAGGAAATTGAGTCGCAAAGGATGCACGAATGCGCCGAGGCAGCACATCGCAAGGTTCAGTGCATGCCCGATAACCAGGATCAGGGCAAAAGCAATCCATCCGAAGCCGAACGAACCGTCGCCGAGAGTCATGGCTGCAATGTCGTTGAAGGCTTTGCCGAGCATGCCGCCTGCAAGTCCGAGGGCATAGAGACGTAGGTAACTCAGCACGTCGCCGAGCAGGCCGGTGACGGTGTTATATGTCTCCCAGAGGCCTGCGCCAATGTTTTTCAGCGGATTACGCTTTATGTCGTTGAACAGGAATATGCCAAGGGCGGACACGATTCCGAGCACGATGATTATCCATTTTGTCACATCGGAAGGCAGCAGGCTGAACATGGCCAGCGCTCCCACGACAACCCCGCCGACTATAAGCAAAGTCCATCCCCAGACGCCGAGCGAACCCAGGAAGCCCCTGTTGCGGGTCGCATAGACCGTCTTTACCACCATCGCAAGGCACAGATGTATGACACCTATTACGAGGGAGAGCACCATCTGCGCTTCGAAGCCGCCGATCGTACCCGTTATCATCACGGCCTTGAGCCATGCCGGAATCCAAGGCAGCGCCGAAATGTCCACACCGAAGAAGGTGTGCATCACGATGCCCACCACGAAGGTCCCGACACCGAGAATGGTCACGAGGGGAGCGAGGTTCTTCAGGCTTTCCACCTTCCTGAGGAGTATACCGCCGATGATGAGCAGAAGGCCGTAGCCGGCATCTCCCATACACATGGCGAAGAAGAGCAGGAAAAAGACAGATATATAAGGAGTGGGGTCGAATTCGTTGTAGTCGGGGCGCCCGTACATGTCCGTCAGCATTTCAAACTGCTTGACGAACTTATTGTTTTTAAGCTTTATAGGAGGGTTATCCTCTACCGTGGCTTCAGATGACGTCCACACACAGGACATATTGTCGAAGGCGGCTGAAAGCCTCTCTTTTTCACCCTCGGGGGCGAAGCCCTCGAACACGGTGAGCGCTCCGTCGGCTGCGGACTCACCGCCAACTCCAGCCAGGTAGCGGGTCAGTTCGGCACCAAGTGCGGCCTCTTGATCCTTCAGGGCCGGCAAGGTACTGCGCAGGCCTTCCAACTGCTCTTTGTATTCTTCTATTTCAGCGTCTTTCTCCGCCAGCAGGGTCTCGGCCTCGCCGATGCTCCGGGAAGGCGCCGGCAGAGGAGTAACAGGCAAATCGAAGGCCCCGAAGACCACGAACCAGGTCTTTCCCTTGGCTGAATCGAGCACTTCCAGAGGATACTGTTCCTCCCAGGCTTTGTCGAAAGCCTTGTCGGGAACACAGTAAAAGCGTACGGGAATACCAAGGGACTCAAGTTTTGTGCGGTCGTACTCGCCCCAGTGAACCAGGGCTTCAGCTTCCTTGGCCAGCTCAGAGCGGGCGGCCAGCAATTCCTGAAGATGGGCGTCGCTCCCTTTGGTGATACGCTTAATCTCTGCCTTTACGGCCTCCAGACGCGACATTATCGCAGCAGACTCTTCATCAACCGGCTTGAAGGAGCGGGTGATGTCCATCATTCCGAGGGTTCCGAGTTCCCGGATGAATTCTTCTTTCTGCCCGGAGAGCAGGATGAAGTCGTAGCGGGTCATTCTCTCTATCATAGCTCTTCCTCCTCTTCTTGCTGCGCGTGTCTTTCTTTCACTATCTTGGACGAGGCCTTGGAGAGGTTCTCCTCGTCCTCCATATAGCGTTTTATCTTGCGTATGGCCTCCTGATAGCCGGGAATCTGCACCTTTTCGTATAGGTTGACTTTCTGCGTAGTCTTCTTACGGTTGAATTCCAGGATGCGGCGCCGTTCCTCGGACACTTCGGATTCGATTCCCAAAGTGCTGAGTTCCTTGAGGATACGCACGCCGTCGGCATACCAGGCAGGCTTGACAAAAGCGTTGAAGGGCTCAAGCGCAAAGTCAATCCCGTCCAGCATCGGAGCCTTGACTCCCGCTATCTTGACGGTCTTCAGATGGACATCCGTGATGTGGATAAGACCCGGCTCGAATTCGTTCCAGAGAGCGGCGAGATAGTCGTATTCCCGCATTTTCGCCTCCAGAGCATCGGCCTGGGCCTGTGCCTCGGCCTTGGCAGCGATCACGCTGACGCGCAGCGCCGACTCCTTGTTCTTCAGTGTCGGGAGCGCATTCTGCCTGACCTTCAGCTGCTTGCCAAGGTTGGTCAAGGATGTCTTGTTGTATTGGAACTTTATTGCCATTGAGGCCAGTATTTATCTATAAATGTCTGCTTTATGCCGGTCTCGGCAGGAGAGAAGTACTTGGCGAAAAGGTTCCAGGCGGTGTCGAGCATCTCCTCAATGGTAATATTCACGTCTATGCTGAGCAACTGTGTCGCATAGTCCTTGGCGTAGTCCAGGCAGCGGAGGTCGTAGTCGGACAGGTCGAAGCCGTTCTGGAGCTTCGTCTTGGCGTTCTGCGCATCCGCGAAGAGGCGCACGCCGGCGTTCATGACCTGGCTGTGGTCCTCGCGCGTCTTCTTGCCCTGCACGAGCTGTTTGAGACGGCTCAGGCTTCGGAACGGGTCAACGATAACCTTCCCGGAATCCGAGTCGGCGCGCAGGAATATCTGGCCTTCAGTGATATAGCCCGTATTGTCGGGGATGGCGTGGGTGATGTCGCCGTCGTTGAGCGTCGTCACCGCGATGATAGTAATGGAACCGCCGTCAGGCAGCTGCACGGCTTTTTCGTATATCTTCGCCAGGTCGGAATAGAGCGAACCGGGCATGGAGTCCTTGGAAGGAATCTGGTCCATACGGTTGCTCACGATAGAAAGGGCGTCGGCATACAGCGTCATGTCCGTCAGCAGCACGAGCACCTTTTCATTCTTGTCCACGGCAAAGTATTCAGCGGCAGTCAGCGCCATATCCGGAATCAGCAGGCGCTCCACAGGAGGCTCTTCGGTAGTGTTGACGAAAGAGACGATCCTGTCGAGTGCGCCGGCGCTTTCGAAGGCATGGCGGAAGAAGAGATAGTCGTCATTGGACAGTCCCATTCCGCCAAGGATGATCTTATCCACGTCGGCACGCAGGGCAACGTCGGCCATGACCTGGTTGTAGGGCTGGTCCGGATCGGCGAAGAAGGGGATCTTCTGGCCGGAGACAAGGGTGTTGTTCAGGTCGATGCCGGCGATGCCGGTGGGGATCAGCTCGCTGGGCTGGCGACGCTTGTACGGGTTCACGGAAGGGCCGCCCGCCTCGCGCTCCTCGCCTTCAACCTCGGGGCCGCCGTCGATTGGTTTGCCGTAGGCATTGAAGAAACGCCCGGAGAGCTGGTCGCTGACCTTCAGGGTAGGGGGTTCACCGAAGAAGGTGACTTCTGCGTCGGTCGGAACGCCCTCGGTGCCCGAGAACACCTGGAGAGTTACGCGGTCGCCACGGGTCTTCACCACCTGCGCCAGTTTGCCGCCCACGGTGGCAAGCTCCTCGTTGGAAACTCCGGAGGCATCGAGCGATACGGTCGCCTTCGTGATAGCCTGGAGCTTTGTGTATATGCGTTGGTATGCTTTAGTTGCCATATTCCGAGAGTTGTTGTTTGAGCGTGTCGTAATACTTTTCGAAGGCTTCCGACTTGAATTCAGAGTAATTCATTTGCCTGAGCACGTTGATGAGTTCCTTGAACCATCCGCGGCACTTCTCGTAGTCTTCGAACTCGAATTTACAGCTGCAGATGTCCAGGATGAGGTTAAGCATGAACTTCTGGCGCTCCAGCGGGCACACGGCGTCGATGGCGTCGAAGGCATCCTGCTGGAGGAAGGCGAAATCGATAAGCTCGCTCTTCCAGAAGGCCTCGTGGTAACTCATCGGGACGCCGTCGTCGCCGAGGATGTTGATCTGGTCCGCCATTTCCTTTCCGCGGCGCACCAGGTTCTTGGCCTCAAGCACCTTGTCTATCCAGCCGCGCTCCACGGTCGCTTCGAGAGATGCCTGTATCTCGGGATACTCCAGATACTTGGAATAGGATTCCACCGGGTTGACGGCAGGGTAACGCTTCTGGTCGGCCCGGTTCTGCTCGAGCGCGTAGAAACAGCGGGCGGCCTTCTTGGTGCTTTCGGTGACGGGCTCCTTGAGGTTGCCGCCGGCAGGGGAGACAGTGCCGATGAATGTCACTGCACCCGTCTTTCCGTTGTTCAGCACCACCTGCCCCGCACGGGAGTAGAAGTTGGAAATGATGGCGGAAAGGTCCACGGGGAAGGCGTCCTGGCCGGGAAGTTCCTCCATGCGGTTGGACATTTCCCGGAGGGCCTGGGCCCAGCGGGAAGTGGAGTCTGCGAGCAGGAGGCAGCGGTAGCCCATTGCCCGGTAGTACTCGCAGATGGTCATTGCCGTGTAGACGGAAGCCTCACGGGCGGCCACGGGCATATTGGAGGTGTTGCAGATAATCACGGTGCGCTCCATGAGCTTGCGGCCGGTGTGCGGGTCCACAAGTTCGGGATACTCTGTGAAGATTTCCACCACCTCGTTGGCGCGCTCTCCGCAGGCTGCCATCACCACGATGTCGGCCTCACCCTGCTTGGCAATAGCGTGCTGAAGCACCGTCTTGCCGCAGCCGAAAGGACCTGGGATAAAGCCCGTACCGCCCTCAGCGATAGGGTTGAAGGTGTCTATGATACGGACGCCCGTCTCCATTATCTTGCCGGGGCGCGGCTTCTCGCGGTAGCCCCTGACGGCAACCTTGACGGGCCACTTCTGAACCATCGTGACAGGGCATTCCGTGCCGTCTTCCGATTCCAGCGTCGCGACGACGGTATCAATGTTATAAGAGCCGGCGGGAGCAACTGACATGACGGTGAATTCCCCCTTGAAGCTGAACGGCACCATAATCTTATGGGGAAGCCAGCCTTCCATGACCTCGCCGATCCAATCGGCGGCAACCACTTTGTCGCCGGGAGAGGCAAGGGGAGTGAACTCCCACAACTTCCCGTGGTCGAGAGGGTCGGTGTATTCGCCCCTTTTCAGGAAGACGCCTTCCATGGTCGTCAGGTCATTCTGGAGGCCGTCATAGATTCCCGAAAGCAATCCCGGGCCGAGGCTGGCTTCGAGCATCCTGCCAAGGAAGACGGCTTCGTCGCCGTTCCTGAGTCCGCGGGTGCTTTCAAAAACCTGCACGGACGCCTTGTCGCCAGTGACTTTAATAACCTCGGCAAGCAGTTTGGTACCGCCGAGATTGATGTGGCAGAGCTCGTTTTCGCCCACAGGACCGTCCACCTGGACAGTAACCAGGTTGGACACAATACCTGTCACTATTCCTTTTGTTGCCATATTATCTTGTGTTTCTTATTTCATTCACTAGGCGGCGGAACAACTCCCGCCCGGTATCCTCATCGAGTTTGCTCCATCGGTCCGCGATTTTGATCCTGGCGATGAAGGCAAGGATGATATCGATGTCGAAAACATCCATCTGGGTCAGGGTCTCGGCCTTCTCCCACATCAGGTCGTCCAGGCCTTTCTCGCGCTTAAGAATATCAGTCCCGGATAGGACTTCCATAACCCTTGGCTTGTCGTCGAAATCCTGTTCGAGCGGAATGACATCCAGTCCGTCCAGCCTGCCGAGCACCGAATTCAGGTACTCCACCTTGGTGTTGCGTACCTGCAGGTCGAAGCGCAGGTATTCCCGCAGGAAGTGATTTCCGGACTTCAGTGCACTCTCATAGAATGCAGCATCGAGCTTCTCTGGGTCGAATCCGTCCAGCAACTTGTCAATCAAGCGGTTATCCGCTTCCGAGCACTGGCCGCGTATGGCCAGGATCAGGGAATCGGCATCAAGGCTGCCGGCGTCTTTTCCGAGGACCGGCAGGGAAGCGATGATGTATTCGTAGTTATTCACCGAACAGGAGTTTACGGGTCACGGGGCGCAGGTACTCGGCAATCAGCTCGTCGAAAGTTTTGTCCGAGAAGCTGATGAAATAACCGCCATCGCGGGGGCCTATGGTGAATCCGCCGGAAAGTTTTTTGCTGAAACGCGCCTCGACCGGCACGGAAAGGGTGCCGGCCAGTTCCGAGGCTACCCAAGGTTCGAGTTTCGCGCGCAGGGCTTCCGGAAGCACGAGGGCTATATCCGTGTTTTCTTTCGATGCGAAGCCATGGGCGATGCTGCGGATGATTTCCTTGAGGAATTCGGGGTCGGCTACGGCACTCCCGGAAGAGAGTTTCGTAACGACGAGATTCTCAATATCCTTGCGGGTGGCCTGAAGGGCCTGGGCAGAAGCCATACGTATGTCGGCTTCTGCCTTGGCCTTGAGATCGGCCGCCTCTTTTTCAGCACGGGCCAGTATGGCTTCTGCTTCACTTTTAGCATCCTCGACGGTCCTGGCCGCCTTTTCGCGGGCTTCGGCAAGGTAGCGGTCGCCTTCCTCGCGTCCCTTGGCCAGGCCTTCGTTATAGAGCTGTTCAGTGAGTTCCTGTAGTTTATTCTGCATAATCTTATTGTGGTTTGTCGCTTGTTACTGCAGGACGGGCAGACCGTCAGTATCCACGGTCCAGCCCTTCAAGGTGAAGTCAGTGCATGAAGAAGCATAGGTGTTGAGCTTGCCGGGAACGGTCGAGCCATCCTTGAATGTCTCTGCGCTACACCCGGAACAATTGCTCACCACACAGCTGCCGCCGCCTATCGTCAGGTCGCTGGTATTGAGGTAGCAGCAGTTGTCGAAGGTTACGGTGTCGCTGTTGGTGCCCCATCCGAATACGGTACCCACGCGTCCTGAGGCAGCGACATTCGTCACGGGCGAACCGGCTACCGTAATGTCGCTCTGGACGGTCGTGGTAGCGCAGTTGGCGATGAGAATTTCATTGCCGGAATCGTTTTTCGTGGATACATAACCCACGATGCCGCCGACGGACGGGTGGCTCATAGCAAGCGTGCAGGGGAAGCCGCCGGGGGACACATACACGTAGCAGTTGATGATGGTGCCCTTGTTGCCGGCGTTGCTGGTACGGAGCCAGCCCACTATGCCTGCGCTCATGCAGTCGCCCTTCGATGGATCGGCACCCGTGTCGCAGCTGGTGGAGCGGATCGTACCGCCCATGACGCCGCAGTTGCTGACCACTATGCTCTGGCTGGCGTTAGGATAAACGTAGCCGAGTATGCCTGCCGCACAGTATGTGGCGGTGACGGTAGAGTTGTCGAGCACGAGGCAGTTGTCGATGACGCAGTCACCGTCGCCGATGGATGTGGCAACTATAGCGCCGGCGTAATAGCTGCTCGCCTCCACGGCAGAGGCCCTGAAGAGGCAAGCGGTAACGGAACCTTTGTCGATACGGCCGCAGATGCCGCCTATGCCATAAGTACCGCTTATCGTTGCTCCTCCGTACACGCAGCAGTTTTCGACCTTTGCCCCATTGGTGCAATAGGCGACGATACCCGCAGCATAAGGACCGGTGGATGTGATCTTGCCGCCCGTCATTTCGCAACCCTTCACAAGGCCGCCGACCTGGTGGCCGACAATACCTGCGCACATATTGGTGGTGGCTGTCAGTTCACCTCCGACGTAGCTGCAGTTGGACACGGTGCAGTTCTTGGCATAGCCCACCACGCCGCCGACGCGGTTGAAGGTGCCGGAATTGGCGCGGCCCTCGACGACGACGCCGTCAATCACTGCATCCTCGGCATATCCGAAGATACCGCTGGCAGGGTTGTCTGAAGATGAGCCGCCGGTGGTCAGATTGGAGATCTTGAAGCCGCCGCCGATATAATGGCCCTTGAACGGCTTGGCAGTGGATACGCCGATAGGAGTGAAGAAAACTCCGGCCATGTCGATGTCCGCGCTCTGGCTGAAGTATTTGTTCATATAAGACGCATAAGAGGTCTCATCGTTAATGAGTCCCATAAGTGTCACAAGGTCGTCGGATGTAGCTATGACATAGGGATCCGCCTCAGTGCCGCTGCCGGTCGCGAAGGTGGGTTTATCGACGCCGCTACCAGCGGCAGAAATGTCAACCACCGGCATCTTCACGACCTTGCCGCGGGTGATCACATTGCCTGCATCCTTGCTCGAGAACACGTGCACTCCTTCAGCATTGTCGTACAAGATAAGGGAGAAGCCCTTGTCCAGCGCGCCTTCAGGAAGTACGAAGTAGAAGTCGAGGGGAGTGGTGCCGAGGCTCAGGCCGTTGATGGTCAGCGCCACGGTGCCGCGTGACATTGAAGTGTTCGTCATGGTCACGGCCGCACTGTTGGAAGCGTAGTCAGGCACTATTTCCATGGTGCCCCACAACGCTGCGCCGCCGGCATCGACCAGTTCGGCCTTTGTCAGTGTTTCGCCGGAACCTGTGATGCTGAACTTGATAGCGCCGAAGAGGTAGTTCATCTGCAGGGCTGTGCTGCCGTCGGCAAGGAATGCCGCTGCGGCATTGGATCCGGCAGGGCAGTCGCCGACAACCATGGCTCGCTCTGCGGGCACGTCAAGCAATATCTTTTCGTTGTCAGAACCCGGGGCCACCTGGCCGTAAGGGTACACAGCGCAGAGTTTGCCGTCGGTACGGGTGCGGCCGACGAAGGTTGCCGAATGCCCGTCGGAACTGATGCCGGAGGCCGTGAAGCAGTCGCCGCGCTCCCAGTAGGGCTGGGTGTCGCTGCGCACCCACAGTTGGTCATTCTCTTCCCAGCGGGTGTCGGTGTATGTGCCCATGTCGCCGGCAAAGTGGATCTTCGTGGCGGGAGCACCTATGCTTGCCGTAAGCTCCACCAGTTCACAGGAAGAAGCTTCTTCGGCAGGGATGTCCTTATTGCAGGAAACAGCTGCGGCTGCAAGCAGCAACAGAGGTAAAATGTATCTTGTTTTCATCACCATGCTCCGTTTACGTTGTCGAAATTACCAATGGAACCGTTTCCGGATTCGTTGTAGGAAGCGGAAGACTCAAGCCAGGGGCCGAGCTCATCGTAGATCTTGTTGGCGATGAAGCGCATGGCCACGGCTGAATAGTGGTCGCTGCAGTTCTTCCTGAGGTCTCCGGATTTGTCAACGGCGCTCCAGTCGAAGTCGTGCTTCGGCATATTCGGCTGGTATCCGAGGTCGAGGTATTCGAAATTCCAGCCCAGGTCGTTGAATCCGTTGACTGCATACAGGTCGACCGCACGGCAGTTGTCGTAATGGTCGGCGATATGGAGCAGGGATTCCTCGACGTCAGGAGTCAGGGTGTCATGGATGAGCACGACGATCTTGACATGCGGATACTGGAGGGTCATCATCCTGACGAGCTTGAGGTAGGCCTCGACGAAGGTGGCATCAGGCAGGGCCTTGGCCTCATCCAGGGTCTTGGCCGCATCGGCAACGGCATACGCGGCGTTCATGGCGACGTCGCTCGGGCGGTGAGGCGTACTCGAAGGATAGCGCTCGAGTTTCTGGGTGCCGAGGAGGTTGTAGATTCCGTGTGCCCAGTCGTTGGCGCCGCCGTTGATGATGATGATATCGGGATGGCCCATGCCGCCGTTCTCAATGTAGCGGGTGCAGAAATCCTGGCCGTACCAGTACTTGTCGGAGTAACTGGTATTGGTGCAACGTGTGGTTGCGGTGCCGGAGAAGGCCAGGTTGGTGTCCCAGACGGCATTGGACAGGAGCTCGTAAGTAAGTATATACCAGTAGGTCTGGGCTGCGCTTGTGACGTCACCGTCGCCGGTGGGGTAGTGGCAGCGGTAGCCGTTGGGAGCGCGGGATCCCTGGTAGCCGTGCGGAGCATAACCGTCGAAGGTTGACAGGGAGTCGCCGATAAGGCTGACGCGCAGAGGCCTCGACTGTCCCTGCAGGGGCACAGGAACCATGCCTTCGAAGACAGGATATGAATTCTCGCCGGCTATCCAGGACTTCAGGGAGAGAGGTCCGGTGTAAGCGGCCACGAATTCATTGAGTTTGCCAAGCAGGGTGCCGTCAGACATAGCGCCGATGGCAAGGCCTTCACATTCCGAACTTGTGCCGGCATTGGCCTTGCCTAGAGCCGGCAGGCTGTTGATGTACCAGACGTGGTCGAAATTGGTCTTTGCGGGAAGTCCGACCAAAGCCGCGTAATTGTAGAAATTTGAAGGTATATCCTTCTGGCTGTTTATGATAGCCCTGCCGTAGGCGAGGGTATTGTAGCAGCCCTGGATGTTCACGGATGCGTTGGTGCCGCCCTGCTCGCCGATAAAGCCTCCCATGTCAACTTCGTTCGACCAGGGGAAGTCGCAACGGATGACCTCGGGATCGGAGAAGCAGTTGACTATGTTGAGCGTGGAGGAGGTGCTGCCCATTCGGGCCCATGCCACGAGGCCGGCTACCATCGTCCATTTGCCGGATGCATAGCCGGCGTCGATGATTTCGCCGCCCTGGTAGGCGCAGTTCCAGATATTGATCTGGGATGAGTTGTTTGTCGGGTTGCACTCGCCGACTATGCCGCCCACAGTGTAGGAAGCAGCCACGTCGCAATAAACTTCGCAGTTGCTGATGTTGACTGTCTGGGCGGTGTCCTTGTGGTAGATATAAGCCACGATGCCGCCTGCCTGGTGCTGGCCGGTGCGCACGAGAGCCTTCGGACCGACCTTGCAGTTGTCGATGTCGCCGCTCTGCACCCAGGCCACGATTCCGGCTGCCCCGGGATACCAGCAGATGACGTGGGCATCGACGGTACAGTTGGAGATTGTGTTGCCGGAGCCCAGCATCTCGCCGGCAATGCCTCCGACATAATAGTTGTCGCCGGTCACCGTGGATCCTTCTTCAACGATGCAGTTGTCAACCGTGCCGCCCTTCATCTGGCCGACGATGCCGCCGAGCTGTTCGCCCTTGCTGGTGACATTGCCGCTGAAGGTACAGTTGGATATGGTCGCTCCACCGTCGATGTAGCCGGCAATTCCGCCCACGCAGGAGACGACTGTGACGCCCTGGAAGGTGTCTGTGTCTTCATTGTGGATGAAACCGGTGACGTGGCAGTCTTCAATCGTACCGCCTTCCACATAGCCGGCAATGCCGCCGCAGGCGCACTTGACGAAATCGATGGTGCCCTCGACGTAGACTCCGCTGATAGTAGTATTCTTGGCATGACCGACCACGGCACCTTGTTCACCGGAGGTATCGTTGTTGGTGTAACCCTTTATGGTGAAGTTCCTTATCGTTGCTCCATCGGTATAGCGGAACATTCCGGCGGCGGCATCACGTTTCAACTGATTGAGATTAAGGATGCTGAAATTGCCGCCGTCATAGTTGCCTCTGAAACACTTTTCCTGCGAAAGGCCGATACCGTATGTTTCGGCTCCTTTCATATCAATATCGTTCAGCTGTTTGTAGTAAGCAGAACTGAACTGATCATCATCACCGTTTACAAGGTATGACAACTGCACCAGGTCGGCGGAAGTGGTGATGCGGTAGGGATCAGCCGACGTGCCTTTGCCGCCGCTGAACGGGGTGGATTCGGGGTTGATCGACTCCAGGCTCGACACACCGTTGCGCTGGATGGTGCAGGGGGTATTGGTCACGATTGTCTTGAGCACGGTGCCCTTGGCATCATACAACGTGCAGGTGAAGCCCTTTGCAAATGCCCCGGCAGGAGCCACGAAGTAGAACACCGTAGGCTCCGGTCCAAGGGTCACGCCCTCGCCGCAATCAAGTGTGAGGCTGCTGCGGTTCTCGGCAGTGTTGGTGATTTCGGCCTCGCCGGCAGTACCGGAGCCGGCGTCGATCGCAACCTGGCAACTGCCCCAGAGAGCGGCGCCGGCATTGTCGGTGACCACAATCTTCTGCAGGGGAGCGCTTCCGGTGAGCTTGAGACGCAGCAGACCGAAGATGTTGCTGAAGCTCATCGAAGTACCTGATTCCCAGACAGCCACGGAAGGGTTGGATCCCGGAGCGAAAGTGCCTGCTGCATAATTCTGAACGGCCGGGATGTCCAGCAACAGCTTGGTGTTGTCGGACTCGGAAGCCACTGCAGAATAAGGATATGCAGCCACATAAGGGCCGTCCGAAGGAGCCTCGCCGCTGAATCTGGCTTCCTTGCCGTCGGCTGAAATGTTTTCAGCGGAGGTCACGAAGAGATTTCCGGCGGTGCCGGCTTCCTGCGCGGCGGAACGCACCCAGATCTGGTCGTCGGCGTTCCAGAGAACGGGAAGTTTTCCGGACTCGGCAGCGCCAAGGGCCGTCTTGGTTTCGGTCAGTCTGGCTGTGAGAGTGAGGACGGGATAATTGCCGTCCGTGCGGTCCAGCGGTTCAACTTCCTTGGCACAGCCTGCAAGGAGAACCGTCATCAATCCCGCGAACAAGATGCTTCTTCTCATAGGGCAGGAATCGATTACCACACAAAATCAGTTCCGGAGTCTTCGAAAGACTCGTTGGTAGCATCGTTTGATGTACAAAAGAGAGTTTCAACCTCGCAGGGGAGTGCTTCGCTGCGGGGAGGACGATAGAAAAGTTTTGTGGAAAACATAGTATTAGTGGTTAAAAAGTATGAGTTGTCAGAATTGCACTTTGGCCCAGAGGAAATAGTGGTCGCTGGGGTAGATACCGGAGGGGGCGTCCTTGATGATTTCAGATTCAAGGGCTTGCACACCGCCGCGGGTGTAGATGAAATCTATCCTGCGACCTTTCTTGCGGTCTAACTTCCAGCTGTGGGCGGTGAAGCCTGTCTCTTCATGGCCGTGGACAGCTTCATAGACGTCCTGCCAGCCGGCGGCGGTCAACAGGGCATAGGGCTCGTCCTTGATGCCGGAATTGAAGTCCCCGAACAGGAGCTGCGGGAAGTCCTCAGCGTACTGGGCGGTTTCGGCAACGATTACCTTGGTCTGCTCAGTCTTGGCCAGGGAGTTGATGTGGTCCAGGTGGGTGTCGAGCACACGGAACACCTTGCCGGTCTTGCGGTCACGCAGGCGGACCCAGTTGCAATGTCGCGCGCGGGAAGTCTCCCAAGATGAACTGCCGCCGATCGTGGGGGTTTCGGACAACCAGTAGCAGCCTTCTGAGACGAGTTCGTAACGGCTTTTCTTGAAGAAGATAACATTCTTTCCTATAAGATGATATCCCTCAGTCCAGGGATCCATTTCAGGACCCTCGAAACCGAATGCGATGTAGCCGGAGAGCTTCTTCTTCATATATGCATAGGACTCATATATGACTTCCTGCATGCATATGATATCCGGTTTGCGGGACTTGATGACCTTGAGGCAGATATCCTTACGGTCATCCCAGCGGCGGCCGTCGACTTCGTCGGCAGGAAGGCCTGTGATACGTATGTTGCAACTCATCACGGAATGGGTTGCCTGAGCTGAAGCAAAGCTCCATGACAGAATGCTTAAAGCAATTATCAGTAACCTTTTCATATTATCCTAAGAATCCTAATAATATACCTGCGGCCACAGCCGAACCGATGACTCCGGCCACGTTGGGAGCCATGGCGTGCATCAGCAGATGGTTGTTGGGGTTGGCCTCACGGCCTGCGACTTCGGACACGCGCGCGCTGTCGGGAACGGCCGAGACTCCGGCATTGCCGATCAGAGGGTTGATCTTGCGCTCGGGACGCAGGAACAGGTTCCATATCTTCACGAACAGAACACCGCTGGTCGTTGCAATCACAAATGAAATGAGACCAAGTGCGAATATCTTCAGGGAGTTGGCGGAAATGAACTGGTCAGCCTGGGTAGAAGCACCGACCGTCAGTCCGATAAGGGTGGTCACCACGTCGATGAGAGGACCGCCAGCCGTGTTGGCAAGGCGCCTGGTCACGCCGGATTCCTTCAACAGGTTGCCGAAAAACAGCATTCCAAGCAGAGGGAGACCGGAAGGTACGATAAAAGCCGTGCAGAGGAAACCGACGATGGGGAAGATGATCTTCTCCTTCTGGCTCACGGCACGCGGTTTCGGCATCTCTATGAGGCGTTCCTTCTTCGTGGTCAGGAGTTTCATAATGGGCTTCTGTATCACCGGCACGAGCGCCATGTATGAATAGGCGCACACCGCAATGGCGCCCATCAGGTCAGGGGCCAGTTTCGAACTAAGGAAGATGGCGGTGGGGCCGTCCGCGCCGCCGATGATACCGATGGCTCCAGCCTCATTGGGCGAGAAGCCGAAGGCGAGGGCGAGCAGGTAGGCGCCGAAGATACCGATCTGCGCGGCTGCGCCTATCAGCATCAGGCGAGGCTGCGATATCAGCGCCGAGAAGTCCGTCATCGCCCCTATTCCCAGGAATATCAGCGGGGGATACCAGCCGTACCGTACACCGTGATACAAGGTATTCAGCACCGAACCGTCTTCATAGACGCCGATGTTGAGGCCGGGGAAGAACGGGATGTTGCCTATCACTATGCCGAAGCCGATGGGTACCAGAAGCATCGGTTCCCACTCCTTGACTATGCCGAGGGTGATGAACACGATGCCGATGCCAATCATCACAAGGTGCTGCCATGTGCAATTGGCAAATCCGGTGAACTGCCAGAACTGGGACAGGCTGTCAAAAATCTGCTCCATTACGCAAGCTTCAGGATTTCAGCGCCTTCCAGTACGGAATCACCCTTCTGCACGAGTATCGCCACGACCGTGCCGTCGGCTTCGGCCTGTATCTCGTTTTCCATCTTCATAGCTTCGAGCACGGCTACCTTCTGGCCCTGCTTCACCGCCTGGCCTTCCTTCACGTCCACGCTGATAATAACGCCGGGAAGGGGAGAGCACACCGTTATGCCCTTGCCCGAAGGGGCCGGGGCGGCGGCTGCCGGAGCTGCGGGAGCAGCCTGTGCAGGGGCTGACTGCACAGGAGCGGCTTCCTGAACGGGAGCCGGAGCGGCTGCGGGAACGTTTTCACCGAGTTCCACGCTGTAACCGACGCCGTTGACCGTCACGTCCGCGTTCCTTCCTTCGATTCCGTTGATGGTGACGGAATAGTCCTTGCCGTCTACCTTGAACTTGTAAGTCTTCATATTTAATGCGTTTTCTTTCTGAATGTCAATGATTTGTTCGCCCATTCCGATGAGGGGTTGGGACGTATCGTTATTATACCGGGCTCCACGTCGTGGATGCTCTCCGAGAGGTAAAGGTGGAGAGCCATGGCTATCACCGCCGGAGTCGCGTCCTCCTCGGAAGAGTAGCGGTCCAACGCAAGGGCTATGGCTGCTGCCGTGGCTTCATCGGGGGCGGATCCGGACTTGCGGGACTTAATCTTGAACTTGCCGGTGAAGATGTTGCCGGACAAGTTATAAATAAGGAAGAGAATCAGCAGGGCGGTGAAGACGACAGCAACCGACACGATGCTGAGGAACCAGCCGTGGGGATCGTTCTCCATGACTTTAGCGGCAGAGCAGGGAAGCCAGATAAGAAGGGACGAAATACTCATAACGGGAGGTTGTCGTGTTTCTTTGCGGGCATTTCCTGGCGCTTGCCGGCGAGCACCTCGAAGGCGCGGATCACGCGGAAACGGGTGTTGCGCGGCTCTATGACATCTTCGATGTAGCCCTTCTGGGCTGCCTGGTAGGGATTGCAGAAGAGGTCGTTGTATTCTTTCTTCTTCTCCTCGGCGAGAGCGGCCTGCTTTTCGGGGTCGGTCTCGGCCTTAAGTTCCTTGCCGTAGAGAACGCCAACAGCTCCGTCGGCGCCCATCACGGCTATGTTGGCGGACGGCCATGCATAGTTGATGTCGCCACGCAACTGCTTGCAGCTCATAACTATATGCGCACCGCCGTAGCTCTTGCGGAGAGTCACCGTAACCTTGGGTACGGTCGCTTCGCCGTAGGCGTAGAGAAGCTTGGCGCCGTTCGTGATAATGGCGCCGTATTCCTGCTGGGTGCCGCACAGGAAGCCGGGCACGTCCACAAGGGTCAGCAGGGGAATGTTGAAGGCGTCGCAGAAGCGTACGAAGCGGGCCGCCTTGCGGCTGGCGTTAATGTCGAGCACGCCGGCAAGCACGCCAGGCTGGTTCGCAACCACGCCGACACTGCGGCCACCCACATGGGCGAATCCCACGATTATGTTCTTCGCGAAGTCCTTGTGGATTTCGAAGAAGTCGCCGTCATCGACTATGGTGCCGATGACCTTGTACATGTCGTAAGCCTTGTTGGGGTTGTCGGGAATGACGGTGTTCAGGAAATCGTCCGTGCGACCGACCGGATCTGAAGTCGGACGGACGGGGGCTGTCTCCATGTTGTTCTGCGGAATGAAGCTCAACAAACGCTTCACCTTGGCTATTGCATCTTCCTCTGAATCAGCAGCAAAGTGCGCAACGCCCGATTTGGATGCATGGACCCTGGCGCCGCCCAGCTGCTCCTGGTCGACGACTTCGCCGGTCACCGACTTGACGACTGCGGGACCGGTAAGGAACATGTAACTGGTCTCCTTGACCATGAGCGTAAAGTCCGTCAGGGCAGGGGAATACACCGCGCCGCCCGCGCAGGGGCCCATTATCACGCTGATCTGCGGCACAACGCCGCTGGTAAGTATGTTTCGCTCGAAAATCTCGCCGTAGCCGGCCAGTGCGTCAATGCCTTCCTGGATACGGGCACCGCCGGAATCATTGAGGCCGATAACAGGAGCGCCAACGCGCACGGCTGTGTCCATGACTTTGCATATTTTTTCGGACATCGTCTTGCTCAGCGAGCCGCCATTGACCGTGAAGTCCTGAGCGAACACTAAAACTAGCCTGCCGTCGATGGTGCCCTGGCCGGTCACGACTCCGTCGCCGTCGGTGTGCGAAGCCTCCATTCCGAAGTTCGTGCACCGGTGCTGGACGAACATGTCGAACTCCTCAAAGCTGCCCGGGTCGAGCAATTGGGCCAGGCGTTCGCGCGCCGTCAGCTTGCCTTTCGCATGCTGGGCGTCTATGCGCTTCTGGCCTCCGCCAAGACGGGCTTTTTCGCGTCTTTCGACCAATTCTTTGATCTTTTCCTGTTGAATATCCATATTAACAAAAATGTTAACAGTTTTAACAATTATGTTTTATCAATTCATTTTAAGCAACTTACAAAAGCAGTGGCATTTTTCTCCAAAAAACGGAGAGCAACGGCTGCAAAACGCCTGATATTTGCTTTTCTGTCCTTGTTCCACTGGTAAAGGAGGGTCTTTGTGCCATCCGGACCGGCCACTCCGATCCAAACGGTGCCCTCGGGATAGTGTCCGTCGGAGCCCTCGGTGAGCCCGGTCGTGGCAACCGCAAAAGTGCTGCAGGTCAGGGCGCGTACACCCTCTGCCATCGCGGCCGCGACCTCGGAACTGACGACCCCGTTTTCCTTTATTACGCTGTCAGGAACGCCCAAAACCTTCTCCTTTACGGAGACGGCATATGAGGTCACGGAGCCAAGATAATAAGCCGAGGAGCCGGATACGGTAGTCAGCAGATGGGAAATCTGCCCGCCAGTGCAGGATTCCGCGGCACTGAGCGTCCAACCTTGCTTTTTGAAAAGCAATCCGAGTCTTTCTTCAACTTTCATTTCTCCTTGGATGCAAGATATCTGAGAATCTTTCCGACAAGCCGTGGTCCTTCACGCACAAGGCCCATACGCACCTCCACAAGGGAAGCGCCCGCACGAAGGGCCTCATAGGCCTGTTCCGGGGTCTTTATATGGCAATTGGCTATTATCGGCAGGCGAGCCTTATTCTTTTCCGTTATATGCTGAATCTGGCTTATGCTGCGGGCTTCTATGCCGTCTATATTGTTCATCATGCAATACTCGACGATATCGTCCGTCTCTTCGGCCGAAAGCACCTCCGGGATCTTCACTACGATAGGCTTGTATGCCTCATAGGTCAGCCTGGCGTTGAGAATGGGCTCGAAAATGTCCATATCGGGATTCTCGGAGATATCTATGACAAAAAAGTCGCAGAAATCATAGGCGAGACAGAAGGACTCGAGATAATCGCCGGCAATGCAGGCTGCCAGTATATCGTCCTGGGGATCCGCCTGAATACGCGCAATCGCCTTCCTGATATTTGCAAGGCTGTTGAAGGGGCCTATTTCAACAAAGCTGAATCCCAGGTCATTTAGGTCGTTATACAGGTCTCCGTTGACGTCCAGGCCAGCTCCTAGGCCCACCGGGTTGTAGAAATCGAGACCCATGACCTCGCGCTCAAGGCCGACGGCCCTGTTGCCGTGGATCAGCCTGCTGACAAAACGGCCTCCGGGAATCATGCCCTCGAACTTGAAATAGCTCAGGGCGATGGCGGAAGCTTTGTTATTGTCCTTGATCCGCCGGGTCAGTGGTCTGATCAGAAAGCTGTACATAAAAAGCCGTGTTCAAACCACAAATATAATAATTAAAGCCGAAACGCAGAAACTGTACTACCGGATTTCACGATAAGTTCCGTCTTTATAGAACACCATTACACGCTCGATTTCGTGCTTCTGTTCGCTTTCGTCTGCAAATATGAGCTTCTCAGAGGGTTCAGAAGGGGAGTCTTCGCTGTTCCTGTACATCTTTCCCCGGCCGGTAACCAACCACTCAAGGCTTAATCCAGGGTACTGCAGAGCCATTTTCTCTATGAAATCGAAACCCGGCTTATTCCTTCCGGAGACGATATGCGAGATGCTGGCGCGTGCGACGCCAAGGCTGTCGGCGAGCTGAGATTGGGTGATATTTTCAGCGGCTAAAAACCGCAGTAGTCTTTCTGTCATTTTTCATTCCGTTTGTTTCACAAAAGTAAACAATTGATTTGAATTAAGCAAACGCGCAAAACCGACAGCAGGGGAGTCAGGGTGTAAAAACCGCCATTTATCATACCTTATTCAATTATTTAGATAATTATTGTAATATTCTTATATATAGTAATTTAGCTTAAGCAACTAACCCCTTACAGGCGCTTAAAACCTCATTCTCTAGTAAAATACACAAACAAACCCGGAAAAACATATTAAAGCAATAATGCAGATAATTTTCGTAATTAATTGATTTTATGCAATATAACTATACCAATAATCAGTTATTACAAATATCAATGGGCAATTATTTAGTATTATTAGTGGGATTTATCGTCCTCTATATTAATTTACAATCATGAATTATATAATGTGCTATTTTGTTTCATTTTGTAAATTGTAGAGAATAATCAGGGAGTCTGAGGGGAACGCCCCTCAGTCCCTTGGGTGTGCTGGGGGATAGTAGCTTCCTGCTAAGCAGGGGTCGCGTAGCGACGGTTTGGAGAGGGGAACCGCTTTAATATTTTCTTACGACTTTAATATTGATTATCTTTGCGTCAAATTGCGAAGCAAATGATTCCGGACATAAGAATTGAAGATTATAACTACGAACTGCCTGACGAAAGGATAGCAAAATATCCCCTGGAGCACCGTGACTGGTCGAAATTGCTGATCTACAAAGATGGCAAATGCAGCGACGACGTGTTCAGCAAACTGCCTGAATACCTCCCGGAGAACTCCATGATGGTCTTCAACGACACAAAAGTCGTCCCGGCCCGCCTCTTTTTCCGCAGGGAAAGCGGCGCCCACATCGAAATTTTCTGCCTCCAGCCGGTCGCTCCGGCCGAATACGTCAAGGCTTTCGATGCTGTCGGATCCTGCAGCTGGCAGTGCGTAATCGGCAATGCAAAGCGCTGGAAAGACGATATTCTTCATTATGACACCGATGAAAAGGAACTGTCGGCCGTCAATCTCCGCGCCCGCCTTATATCTCGAGAAGGCCAGACAGGGGTGGTTGAGTTCATCTGGGACGGCGGCAAGGCCTTCTCGGAGGTGCTCGACCTCTGCGGCAGGGTGCCCATTCCTCCGTATCTGAACCGTGACACCGAAGCCATCGACCTGGAGCGCTACCAGACCACTTATGCCCATATAAGGGGCTCTGTGGCTGCCCCTACGGCCGGTTTGCATTTCACCCCGGAGACACTTGCAGCAATATCTGCCCGCAATATCGAAACGGACAATGTCTGCCTGCACGTCGGCGCGGGCACCTTCCTGCCCGTGAAGAGTTCCCGTGTGGCGGAGCACCCGATGCACCGTGAACCTTTCATTGTGAAACGCAGCCTGCTTGAGCGTCTTGCGGACAAGGATTGCAGCCTCACCGCCGTGGGCACAACCTCAGTGCGCACGCTGGAATCGCTGTATTACGCCGGTGCGGCGTGCATAGAGAACGGCGCGCCTGCCGACGTCGAGCAATGGGATCCTTACACGCGAGAGTGGCCTTATGAGACAAAGGACACGCTATGCGCGCTCATGGAGTATCTGGACCGCAACGGGCTTGACGAACTGAAAATAGGCACCCGCATAATCATTGTTCCCGGGTTCCGTTTCCGCCTGGTGGACCGTCTGGTGACCAATTTCCATCAGCCCCAGAGCACATTGCTGCTACTTATCAGCGCCTTCGTGGGAGGCGACTGGCGCACCATCTACGACTACGCCCTAGCCAACGGATTCCGCTTCCTGAGTTACGGTGATTCTTCATTGCTTTTCAGAAGATAATTAGCTACATTTGCACTGATAAAACTAAAGACTATGGCCGACCTTTCCGAATTCGAAGACATCCGTCCTTATAGTGATGAAGAGGCTGTGGAGGCGCTTAAACGCGTGTCCAGACACCCCTTCCTCCCTATGATATCCAAATACCTGTTCCCCAACGAAAGCGTTGATTCCCTCGCCAGGTTGCTGCGCAGCATGAAGAGCATTGATGAATTCCAGAGCGTGGTGATGTTCAACGTTGTCCATGCTGTCATAGCAAAGACCTCCGAAGGCTATACCTTCAGCGGAATGTCGAACCTGGGGATTGACGGCAAAAAGTTTCTTGCCGTATCGAACCACAGGGACATAGTCCTTGATCCGGCCCTCATTCTCTATGCCATGCACGATTCCGGCCTTCCTTTCGCGGAACTGTGCGTCGGAAGCAACCTGCTGCAGAGCAAACTCATAGAGGACCTGATGAAGTCCAACCGTATGATAAAGGTCATACGCGGCATCAGCGCCCGCCAGATGTACCTGAATTCCCAGACCCTTTCCAAATACATTCGCCAGTCCATTACTACGGACACCGCATCAATCTGGATCGCCCAGAAGGAGGGGAGGACCAAAAACGGTATGGACAAGACAGAACAGGGCCTGCTGAAGATGTTCGACATGAGCGGGGAAGGCACATTCGAAGAGAATTTCAAAGAACTCAACATCGTGCCGCTCAGCATTTCCTATGAGTATGAACCCTGCGACAGCAGGAAGGCCCGGGAACTGCTGCTAAGCGAAAGCGGCCCATATGTCAAGAAATCCAACGAAGACCTCCACAGCATACTCACGGGCATACGCCAGCGTAAAGGCCATATCCACCTCGAGGCCGGCAAACCCCTCAGCCCGGCTGAAATAGCCGAAGCCGCTTCTCAAAGCGGCAACGACAGGTACCAGTATCTTCGCAACATACTCGACCAGCGCATCCGCGGCGGCTATAAGCTCTGGAAAACCAATTACATGGGCTATGACCTCATGCACGGCACCCACGAATTCCTCGGAATCAAATACCTGCCCGAAGACCTGGAAAAGTTCAAGGCCTACACCGAGCACAAGATACAGAAACTCGAAAGGCGCCTCAATCGAGACGCCCTCCGGGATATTTTCTGGCACATCTACGGAAACCCCGTAGAAAAGCTTTAGAACGCAAGAGCAAGACCGACGGTGGCGTTGGTGATGCCACGGCTGACGGGCAGGTACTGCGGAGTCATTTCGAAATAGACAGAATCCAGTCCAAGGAAGAGGTTTACACCGGGGAAGCGGATATTGAGCGCTGCGCCAAAGTCGAAACCAAAATTGTTGTAAGCTCCTGAAACGGCGAGACTTAATATGCGAGCAGGAGTGAAATCCAATCCCAGTCTGGCTTCCTTGAAATACTTCTGATAGGTTCCTATCACGCCAACACCGAGGCCATTATAAAAAGGCATACGGTATTTGGCAGTCAGGTGGATGTTGTAGTTAAGCATCCTGACGGAAGCCGAAGGGGGAGCCACCTGAAGTTCGAGGCCTTCTTCAACGGTTTCAATCTTTTTGAGGTCATAGTGAATCTTTCCGTTAACCGTGGAATTCCACTTGATGAAACCCAGGTCAAGTGCGGAGAGACCGATGGAGAGACCGTCAACAGGCTCAATGGTAATACCCAGATCGGCACCGAAGCCAAGACCGCTTAAACCAATCTTGTTGTATTCCCAGTCGGAAAAATCATAGAGTTCACGGCCACCTACCATCTGGGTGCCGACTTTGGCGAAAGAGGTGGCAACCAGCACATCAACATCGGCACTGGCGACAAAGTCGCCGCCGTTCGTGGCTGCACCGCCGGTGAAACTGTTGATATCTACGGCTGCGGCGCCAAGGCCCATAAGGAACTTGGCCCGGCCACCGAGGGTAATTATGTCACCGATCTTGTGGGAATAGCCGAACGCAGCTTCAAGATAATTGGAAGAACTGGCATTGAGGTTCTGGAAAGTGTACATTCCGGACTTTGTGCTCAGGCCTTCATTCAGGCCATACTTCATCGCGGTGAAGAAATCTTTGGACAAATAAAAATAATTGTCCGAACGTACGTTGACTTCAAAATTCCAGCGGCCTCTTTCTCCCTGGTGACCAAAAGACAGGATATTGACGTTGGCCTGGGGCAGGACTATGTTGTCCTTGGCAAACTTGGAAAGGAACGTGTCCATGGGGACATCTGAGTCAAAGCCCCATACGAGGTTGCCGGCAACCGGGTACAGGATTGACGAGACGCCAAGGTTGGACATGGCGGTGGCGGAGACATTGCCCAGACCGATGGCAAAGAATGTGTAGGGCTTTTCCTCGAAACGTGCTGCAGGGTTTAACTTGTAGCTGTATACGTTGTTCTCAAGGAAGAAGGCAGTCTTCAGTTCCTGGCCAAACAGTATAGCAGAGCAGGACAGAGCGAGCGCCGCTGAGAGTATGAGTCTTCTCATGAAACCGTAATTACTTGATAATCTTTACGGAATCGGCAGTGATGATGAAAGGCTCCTTAATGTTGAGAACGGAAGGAGTCTGTGCGGCCTTGAGCACGATATTGAGCTTCACGTCGTTGATAACTGCCTTGCTGGAAAGGGTCTTGACCACGAAAACGGCATCGAAAGGAGTGCCCTGAGGCCCCTGTGCTGCTGCAATCGTCTTGTTGAGCTTGCCGGTGAGGTTGGATCCTTCGCTTACGGCACTGAAATCAACATCGAAAGTCAGGAAGTTGGTACCTGAGAAATTGACGTCAAATTCCAGGTTGCCGGAGACATATTTGTCGAGATCGAAGCCAAGGTCGGAGAAAGTCTGGGTAAGATTGATCACGGAACCCTTTACGAATGACAGGGGAGCTACAAACATGCCGCTGACGGAGAACTGAAGGGGACCTGCTGCTGCGGGTTTGATCCTGCCGGCTGTCTTGGGGCCGTCTTTCGGGGTCAGAACAATGTCAGAAAAGACCATGCCCTGATCCATACCTTTGGAAAGCTGATTCTTGAGCTCGGCAGGGAGTTCGGCGAAGATATCGGCAGGTTCAGCGGGAGATTTGACGTCAGGAGTGAAGAGCAGGTCAACGGCCTTGTCTGCAGGAATCTCGACGCTGGGAAGGATTACGGGAGTGGAACCGTCAACTGAAAGTTTACCACTGAAAACAACAGGTGTTGAAGAGGGATTTGAAACGGTCACCTTGACAGCGGGGTCGGTCAGTTCGCCGCCTGAGCTCTTCTTAATGATTTCAGGAGCATCCAACATCTCAACCCTAAGGGACTCCGGGAAGATGACAGGCTCGCCGGGCTCGGCAGTGGTGGTCAGGGTCTCGGAGGAAGACTCGAAGTGCAGATCGCCCTTTTCGTCGGGTTTAACTGCCTGGTTGTCGTCGAATCCCAGGAATGTCTGGGGAGGAAGTTCGCTGGTCTTGTTGACCTCGATGGTTGCAGTTGCTTTTGCATCTTCAACATTGTACTCCTTGTTGATGCAGGAGACGGAAATGAACGCAAGGGCTGCGATAGCCAGGGCGCTGATCAGTGTAAACTTTTTCATATTTGTCCAATATTTTCACAAATATAATATAAAATGTTGAATTAGCAACACTATAATGAATTTTTGTGTTTGTTATACAATTTATATTATGTTAACTAACCAGTATCTTTTACTACCCTGCTTTCATTAGTAAAAATTTTGTATATTTGCGCATTAATGAGCCGCAAAGGAAAACTTGACATTATCGTCCACGACGTCGTGATAGAAAACGTCGCCGCCGAGGGTAAGTCATTGTCTCACGTCCACTTGGATGACGACGACCCGCAGTCCGAAGGTCGAGTTCTCTTCGTGGAATTCGCCGTGCCCGGCGATATCGTGGACGTGCGTATTTTCCGCAAGAAAAAGAGTTTTCTGGAAGGCAAGATAATTCGTGTAAAAACTCCGTCCCCCCAGCGTCTAGCTCCTTTCTGCGAACATTTCGGTACTTGCGGCGGTTGCCGCTGGCAGCCTCTTCCCTATGATATCCAGCTCAGGTCCAAGCAGCGCCAGGTCTATGACCAGCTGACGAGAATCGGCCACCTCCAGGTGCCTCCGTTCAACCCCATAATCGGCTCGGAAAAGACCATTTTATACCGTAACAAGCTGGAATACAGCGCATCAAACAAGCGCTGGATACTGCCCGGAGAGGATCCTGACGCCCTCACGGACGAGCAGAAACAGGGCCTCGGATTCCACGTAGGCAAGTTTTTCGACAAGGTGCTGGATATCGACCGCTGCTACCTCCAGAAGGAGCCTTCCAACGCCATAAGGCTGTTCATAAAGGACTACGCACTACGTAACGGCCTGACTTTCTATAACATACGCGAGAATCACGGAGTCCTGCGCAACATGTTTGTACGCACGACCGACGACGGCCAGGTGATGCTTATTGTCTGCTTCGGAGAGGACTCTCCCGCCATCGCTCACCTGCTGGATGCCGTCCGCGACCGCTTTCCTGAAATCACTTCCCTGTATTACGTCATAAACACCAAGGGCAACGACAGCATTTCCGACCAGGAATGCATACTCCACAGCGGCTCCCCTGCCCTTTATGAAAAGATGGAGAACCTGAAATTCCGTATCGGGCCCAAGTCTTTCTACCAGACAAACACCGGCCAGGCGCTCCAGCTGTACAGGAAAACCCTTGAATTCGCCGACCTGGACGGCACCCAGACCGTCTATGACCTCTACACCGGCACCGGCACGATCGCCCAGTTCGTCAGTTCAAAGGCAGCCAGGGTCATCGGTATCGAATACGTTCCCGAGGCGATTGAAGACGCCCGCGCAAATGCGGAAGAAAACGGTATAACCAACTGTGAGTTCTATGCCGGCGACATGAAGGACATCCTGACGGATGACTTCATCGCCGTGCACGGCCGCCCTGAAGTGATAATAGTCGACCCTCCCCGCTCGGGCATGCATCCGGACGTGATCGAGACTATTATGCGCGCGCATCCGCAACGCATAGTTTATGTGAGTTGCAATCCTGCAACGCAGGCGCGCGACATCGCTATGATGACCGATAAATACCGCATCACTGCGGTCCAGCCGGTCGATATGTTCCCCCATACCCAACACGTAGAGAATATTTGCAAATTGGAATTATGTTGACAGATTTGTTGTTGCTTGTTGCAGGCCTCCTGCTTATCGTTTTCGGCGCCGATTTCCTCGTGGACGGAGCGTCCGCAATAGCCAGGAAGCTGAAAATCAGCGAATTCGTTATCGGTTTGACCATTGTAGGCTTCGGCACGTCCTGCCCCGAACTCGTGGTCAGCGTGACAGGAGCAATCGGCGGCAATCCGGACATTTCAATCGGCAACGTGATCGGTTCCAACGTTTTCAACACCCTGCTGATACTTGGAGTGACGGCCTTGATAATGCCGATAGCGGTGACGTCCAACAACAAACGCCGAGACATTCCGATTACCCTCCTGGTCACTTTCCTGCTGGTCCTGTGCGGCATGAGCAAAACGCTCTTCGGGCTTGGACAATCGGATGGTCTATCAAGGATAGAAGGCATTGTGTTTCTGCTGCTTTTCATTGGTTATTTATACCTTTGCTTCAAGACAGACAATGAGGTTCCCGACGAGGGTGACGCCCCCAAATACATGAGCCTCTTCAAGGCAATCATCCTGGTCCTCGTCGGTATCGCCGGACTCATTTTCGGAGGCCGCTGGTTCGTGGATTCAGCCGTCAATATTGCCCACAGGCTGAACGTCAGCGACAAGTTCATAGCCATCACGCTGCTTGCCGGCGGCACTTCCCTGCCGGAACTTGCTACCTGCATTGTAGCGGCCGTCAAGAAAAGAGGCCAGCTCGCACTCGGTAACATATTGGGATCCAACATCTTCAACATCCTGCTGATTCTCGGCTGCTCTGCCACGATTATGCCGCTGAGCTTTATCGGAGTGAACCTCGTGGACATGATAGCGCTGGTCGTCAGCGTCGTGCTGGTCTGGCTAGCATCCTATACATTCAAAAAGAATCTAATCGACCGATATGACGGCATCGTCATGCTGCTCGTATTTGCGGCATACTATGTCTGGCTGTTTATGAACCACTGATATGCAACTGCTTAAGTTTAAACCGACGGGATACCGTCTGGAAAACGTAAAGACAGGCCGCATCTTCGATGATGCAGGCTGGGCCCTGGGAGACCCTGAATGCAGCGACCCCACGCTGATCCGCGCCCTGTATGAGAACACCCGCTTCTCCCCCCGCAACGACCTTAAGGGGCTATATCGTTACGCAGAATGGATGCCGGTGAAACGCATCCTGAAGCACTCCTGCGCCCCCGTGACATACAAATCCAAAGGCCTTGCAAAGTATCTGGGCCTCAACAACTTATACATCACTTTCTCCGGCTACAACCCCAAGCTTGGTGCCAAGATGATGACCTGCTCCTTCAAGGAGACCGAAGCCTATTCCGTGTGCGCACGCATGGACCGCAGGGAGAAGCGCACGCTCGTCGTACAATCCGCAGGAAATACGGCAAGAGCGTTCGCCCAGGTCTGTTCGGACAACGACATACCCGTCGTGATATGCATTCCTGAAGACAACAAACACGACCTCTGGTTCCACCATAAACTGAACCGTTGCGTAAAGCTCGTCGCTGTCCCCCACGGCTGCGACTACTACGACGCAATCACTCTCGGCGAGAAGCTTGCGCAGGATCCCCATTATTTCCTTGAAGGCGGCGCCAAAAACATCGCCCGCCGGGACGGGATGGGCACGACCATCTTGAGTTTCGTGGAGAAAGCCGGTCGTATTCCTGACGCCTACTTCCAGGCCGTCGGTTCAGGAACAGGCGCCATAGCCGCCTGGGAGAATGCCGAACGGCTCGCCGAAGACGGACGTTTCGGTGAAAACAAGATGAGGGTCTATGTGTCACAGAACACGCCGTTCACCCTTATCTACGACTCCTGGAAGGCGCATTCCCGCCAGCTGGCCGCCATAACCCCGGAGCTCGGCCGCAGGCAGGCGGAAGTCATCCTCGCAAAGGTTCTTTCCAACAGGCAGCCGCCCTACAGCATAGCAGGAGGCCTTTTCGACGTGCTTGAAAAGAGCGGCGGCGACGTCTTCCTCGCCTCCAACGACGACATCATGTACTGGCTTCTCCAGTACCGCAACCTCGAGGGCTACGACCTGCTGCCGGCCGCCTGCGTGGCGGTGGCATCGCTGGGCCAGGCTGTGGAGAAAGGCAACGTGGGCAAGGACGACCTCATCATGCTGAACTGCACCGGCGGCGGCACCCTCGCTTCCATGGCAAGAGGATACGTCCTTAAGGATCCGGACATCGTACTCAGTCCGGACCTTCCCGCTGAAGAAATAATCAAGAAGGTTTCCGACCTGTTTTAGAAATTGATTGCGGCCGAAAGGCTGATTCCGAGGTATCCGGAGTCGTTGTGGCTTATGTTGCTGTAGGTTACAATGTCTCCGGATATGGGGTCCTTAATCTGGTCGTGATCCGTCGAATAGCCCACGGACAAGAGGAAATCCACGCTTATGTCCCTGAACACGGCAACCCTGTAGCCGGCACCGGCACTTGCCCGCAGGCAAGTTTCCCGTAGTGTCTTTGTCGGGAAATTGGCGGAGCTGCCCAGACTGTAGATGAAGCCGTTTTCATACAAGCCTGCCGGGCAGAAACGGAGGCGCAGTTCCACAGGCACCATCCAGCGGTCCGACCAGACGCCTATGAGTCCGGAATACAGGGACACGTTGAGCTTCGGCAGCACGTCCAGGCCCACGTTTGCCAGTATGGAGCCGTTACTGAAGTAGTTGAATCCCGCTGAATTGTCCACAATCCTGTAACCGTCGCTGCAGATGTAACTGTAACGCACTGTGCGCAGGAAGGACGCCGTATAACCCCACTCCAGGCCGTAGCTCACATTGGGTTTCCATGCCAGCGCCTCAAGGGAGCAGGCCATCAGAAGCAGTATGAGCAGTTTCTTTCTCATCTGAAGCGGAAATAAATGGTCAGCTGGGGATACAGGGCCTGCAGGAGGCCGTTGTTATAGAGGCTCAGGCTGGCGGCGTTGTATGTCTTTTCCGCTTCGTTGCGGCGCAGGTGGATTCCGGCCTCGGCCCTCCAGGAGAGGTCGAGAAATACGTTGCGGCCGAAGTCGAAGAAGAAGCCGGCATCGCCGCTGAGGGCGAGGGCCACCCCCTCGTTGTCCGCCATAAGCGACGTCAGGTCGAATCCCCTGCCCTTGTCGTGGTCACGTACATAGCCCACAGAGAGACCAGGGCCCGCATAGAAAGAGACAGAAAAGCCGTCCCGCTCAAAACGGCTGCAAACATACTGCCTGGAGATGTTGGCTTTGTATCCAGGATAGGAACAGCGGCTTGTCACGACTCCGTAGATATCCACATAAGCGTTGACTGTGTGGAAAATGCCGTCTTTTTCAGGAAGGCGTACCGACGCTCCGACACCTTTCGGGGAATTGAACAGGCCATATTCCTGCGCTCCGGCAAAGAATGCAGGCGCAAGGATCAAGGCCAGCGCCGAAAGCAGGATATGAGGTATACGGTACACAACACGAAGGTAGCGAAAACTTTGATTATATCCAATAAAAAGCGTATATTCGCAGTTGATATACCTATTGACAACCTATGGCCATAGAAATCAAAAAAGTCCTGACACGCAAGCAATTACGCGAATTTGTCAACTTCCCCGAGAAGCTCTACAAAGACAATCCATATTATATACCTCCCCTGGTGTTCGACCAGATGGACACCCTGGACCAGGAGAAAGGCGCCGCGCAGGAGTTCTGCAAATCGGCGCTCTACATGGCCTACAAGGACGGAGAGGCCGTCGGACGCGTTGCGGCTATCGTGAACTTCAAGGCCAACGAGCAGTGGAACCATAAGGAAGTCCGTTTCGGCTGGTTCGACTTCATCGATGACCCGGAAGTATCCGACGCCCTCATGGAGAAGGTCTATGAGTTCGGCCGGCAATATGAAATGGAGTCCGTAGTAGGCCCTCTGGGCTTCACCGATTTCGACCCGGAGGGCATGCTGATACAAGGGTTTGACAAGGAAGGCACCATGGCCCTCATCTACAACCACCCGTACTACAACGACCACATGGAACGTATGGGATTCGGCAAGGATACCGACTGGATCGAGTACAGGGTATTCATTCCCGAGCAACTCCCCGACCGCTTCATGCGCATATCATCAATTATCAAGCAGCGCTGCAACGTGCATATGCGCCCGCTCACCCGCAAGATCATCAGGAAGGAGAATTACGGTGAAAAGGTGTTCAAGCTCATCAACGAGTGCTACAAGGACCTGTATAATTTCACGGTCCTGCCCGACCATATGGCCAAGAAGTACCTGGATTTCTACCTGAGCATCCTGGACCTCCGCTACCTGTCCATGGTAGAGAACGAAAAGAACGAGCTGGTGGCTTTCGGCATCACCATGCCCTCCATATCCCAGGCATTGAAAAAATGCCGCGGCAAGCTCTTCCCCTTCGGCTGGTGGCACCTTGCTAAATCCATGTTCCTCAAGCACGAAGAAGGAGTGGAGATGCTCCTGGTGGGCGTGCGGCCCGATTATCAGAACACCGGCATCAATTCCCTGCTCTTCGCTGACCTGTTCGTGAAATTCAAGGAATGGGGCGTCAAATGGGCTGAGAGCAATGCCGTGCTTGAGGATAACCTCAAGAACCAGGGACAGTGGAGGGACTTTGACCACGAGTGTGCCAAGCGCCGCCGTTCCTACATAAAGAAACTATGACGGGAGCAGCGTCCATACCACTTCCCGAGAGAATGCGCCCCCGGGACCTGTCCGAGTACGTCGGGCAGCGTCACCTCGTGGGGCCGGGCTGCATACTCCGCAATATGATCGACAGCGGCAATCTGACGTCCTTCATACTGTGGGGGCCTCCAGGAGTGGGTAAAACGACTCTGGCAAGTATCATTGCCCACACCCTCGACCGGGAGTTCTACACCCTCTCAGCAGTCAGTTCAGGGGTGAAGGACGTACGCGAAGTCATTGACAGGGCCAAGAACAAGTCACTGTTCTCCTCCGCCTCCGCCCCCATTCTGTTCATAGACGAAATCCACCGCTTCAACAAGGCACAGCAGGATGCCCTCCTCAGCGCCGTCGAATCCGGCACCGTCATACTGGTTGGGGCGACCACGGAGAACCCTTCGTTTGAAGTCATTACTCCCCTGCTGTCCCGCTGCCAAGTGTTTGTGTTAAAATCACTTGACACGTCAGACCTCGACATTTTATTAAACCGGGCCATAACCACGGACGCCATACTGAAGGAGCGCCATATCGTCGTCGATGAGACGGAGGCCATATTCCGCCACAGCGGTGGCGATGCCCGGAAACTCCTCAATATCCTGGAGATTGTGGCCGATGCCACCTCCCCGGGAGAAGACGGAGCCATCCACATCGACAACCGGTCGGTCACTTCCTGCCTGCAGGAGAACATTGCCATCTACGACAAAGGCGGCGAGATGCACTACGACATCATCTCCGCTTTCATAAAGTCCGTACGCGGCTCAGACCCCAATGCCGCCGTCTACTGGATGGCTCGCATGCTGGCGGGCGGTGAAGATCCGCTTTTCATCGCCAGGCGCCTCTGCATACTCGCCGCAGAAGACATAGGTCTTGCGAATCCCAATGCCCTGCTGCTGGCCGACGCCACGTTCCGCATCGTCCATTCCATTGGCATGCCGGAAGCCCGTATCCCGCTCAGCGAATGCGCCGTCTACCTTGCCTCGTCGCCCAAGAGCAACTCCGCCTATCTTGCCGTGGATGCTGCTCTTGCAGCGGCAGAGGAAGACAAAACCGCCCCGGTGCCGCTCTACCTCCGCAATGCCCCTACTTCCCTGATGAAGGAACTGGGCTATGCCGACGGCTACCTCTATGCCCACGACTTCCAGGGCCACTTTGTCGACCTTGAATTCATGCCCGATGCCTTTAAGGGACGGGTGTTTTACGAACCCCAGCCCAATGCCCAGGAGGACAGGCTGAAATCCTACCTCCAGGCCTGCTGGCCAAAATATTACACCAAAAAGTAACACATATAATCATGAAAAAGCTTTATCTGGCAATCGCTATTGCGCTGTTCTCCCTGACCTCTATGGCCCAGGAGAAATCCACGATGTTCAACGGAGCCACCAACCTCCAGATGTTCTACGACTTCGGAAAGGACAGGGGCATCGTGACGACAACTCTTGAGGGTTTCTACAGCGACCCGTGGGGCAACACATTCTTCTTTATTGATTACGACCACGGCATCGGATCGACAAGTCCCAGCGGCACCTACATGGAGATTGCCCGATGCTTCAATTTCTGGCAGGACACGGCCCTTGCTCCTTTCAGCCTGCAGGCTGAATACAATGGAGGCGCATATCAGGGTTTCGGCGTGAACCATGCATTCCTCGCCGGCGTGGACTGGTTCGTGCATTCCGCAGATTTCAAGAACCTCTTCAACTTCAAACTCCTTTATAAGCACATCATCTACGGCACTCCGGGAGTGAAAAGCAAGATTCCCATGCAGTTCACGTTCGTATGGGGCATGGACGACCTGTTCGGCGTCAAGGGCCTGCGCTTCAGCGGTTTCGCGGATGTGTGGGCGGAAGAGCACACCTTACTGACGGCTGCCGACGGCAAGGTTCTTGCTGCTCCGGAGAAATCCAGTTTCGTCTTCATTTCCGAGCCTCAGCTCTGGTACAGTGTCGGCCAGCATTTCGGCTGCCCGAACCTGAATATCGGCGGCGAGGTGGAGCTTTCTTGGGATTTCGGCACAAGCAAGGGGTTCTGGGTCAGGCCTTGCGCCGGCCTCAAATGGGTTTTCTGAGATGGAAGTTATCAAGACGGATATCGAGGGGTTGCTTATCATCAAACCCCGCGTGTTCGAGGATTCCCGGGGCTATTTTTTCGAGAGCTTTTCGCAGCGGGATTTCGAGGCTCAGTGCGGGCATGTGAATTTCGTGCAGGATAATGAGAGCCGCTCAAGCTACGGCGTGGTGCGCGGGTTGCATTTCCAGAGGCCGCCATATACTCAGGCGAAGTTGGTGCGGTGCGTGCAGGGGCGCGTGCTGGATGTTGCCGTGGATATTCGCATGGGCTCGCCGACTTTCGGGAAGCATGTGGCAGTGGAGCTGAATGAAGACAACCACCTACAGTTCTTCATTCCCAAGGGCTTTGCACACGGTTTTTCAGTGCTGAGCGAGACGGCGGTGTTTCAGTATAAGTGCGATGAGTTTTATCATCCGGAGGCCGATTCGGGCGTTCAGCTTGACGACCCTGCGCTCGGCATCGACTGGCAGATTCCTGCCGAATCCATGATACTCTCCGAAAAAGACCGCCACCGCTCCCCTTTGACTTTATCTGATGCTATATAGACTGTTGTCTTTCTCCAAATATTAACGTACCTATTCTTACGATGGTGGCGCCGTAATCGAGGGCGAGGCGCCAGTCGCCGGACATGCCGATGGAGAGTTCGCGGAAGTCTGCGTATTCCGGAAAGAGGTCGCGGAGATAGTCGTAAAAGGCTTGTATACGGGCGAAATCGGCGCGTATGTCTTCTTCCTGGTCAGTGTTGGTCGCCATGCCCATGAGCCCGCAAAAACGGATATTTTTGAAGGATCCGGCGCGGAACATGATATCGAGGATTTCTTCTTCGTAAAAGCCCTGCTTGGTTTCTTCCGCGGCGACGTGAAGTTCAAGGAGGACGGGAATTGTTTTTCCGGCTTTAGCACCCCAGTCGTTGATTGCGCTGAGAAGATGTTCCGAATCGACTGACTCCACGAGGTCGGCATACGGAAGCACCATTTTAAGCTTGTTGGTCTGAAGGTGTCCTATGAAGTGCCACTCTATGCCCCGGCCAGCGAGAGCCTGAGCCTTCTTTTCGAACTCCTGGGGACGGTTCTCCCCGAACACCTTCTGACCCGCTGAGAGAGCCTCTTCAATAGACTCTACGGGGTGGAATTTGGAAACTGCCACCAGCTTGACTTGCGGTGGCAGTTCTTTATGCAATTGGGTGATATTCTGCGCGATGCTCATATTAACGGCGTCTCTTCTGCTGCTCGCGGAGCTGCTGCTCCTGCATCTTCTGGGCCATCTCCAGACGCTGCTGCCACTTGCTCTTCGGAAGGGGCTTGCCCTCACTCTCGCGCACCTTCGCAAGGATCTTCTCGGGATGGACGAAGAACTTCTTGATGACCCAGGTCTCGATGATGGCGATAAGCTGGGACAGAAGGTAGTAGTAGCTCAAGGCGGCTGAAAGGTTGTTACAGATGAAGAACATCATGATAGGCATCATCCACAGTGTCATGAACTTCATGGACGAAGCCGTGGGGTCATTGGAAGCGGCCTGGTTTGCAGTGGTCATACGGGAGTAGAGCCACATCACGACCGCCATCAGCAGGGCGAACAGGGAAAGGTGATCGCCGAGGATGGGGATACGGGTGCCGTAGTCCAGGATGGAGTCGTAGGCGCTGAGGTCGTCGCACCACAGGAAAGGCTGCTGGCGCAGCTCGATGGATGCAGGGAAGAAACGGAACATTGCCCACAGGATAGGGAAAGTCAGGAGCGTGGGAAGACATCCTCCCATCATGTTCACGTCAGCCCGTTTATAGAGGTCCATCGTGGCCTGCTGCTTCTTCATCGCATCTTCCTGCTTGGGATACTTGGCGTTGATCTTTTCGATCTCCGGCTTGAGGGCCTGCATCTTCGCGGAAGAAGAATAGGATTTATAGGTGAGCGGCAGCACTACCAGCTTGATCACGATGGTCATCAAGAGGATGATTAAGCCAAAGTTGCCTATGAAGCGGCTGAAGAAGTTGAACATGGGGATGATGGCATAGCGGGTGAACCATCCGACTAGCCAGCCGCCCAGAGGTATTATCTTCTCATACTTGCGGTTGAAGGACTTCAGGGTGTTGAAGTGGTTGGGGCCGAAATAGAACTCATACGGGACGCTCACCTCGGGCGCGGAACGGAAGTCGGCACGCATCTTCGCACTGCAGTGCATGAGGTCGTGCGAAGGGTCGTTCTCAGGCACGAAGTTGATTGCAACTTCGCCGTTGGTGAATTCCTTCGGGGCGCACATGATTGCAGAGAAGAACTGCTGCTGGAAAGCCACCCAGCTGAGGCGGGCGCCGATGTTCTTGGAGGATGAACGGCCGCGGCCGATTTCGGCGGGCTTCTTCTCCCCTTCGAAATAATAGTTCAGCTTGGAATACTGTGATTCGTTCTTGTAACCTTTCTCCAGACGGGGCACGGTCACGTTGAAATCGATGTCGTAGGCACCCACGTTGCGGGGAATGATGTCCTGCATGCCAACGAAGGAAAGCAGGTTGTCAACCTTGTAGGAGCCCGGAGCAAGCGAGTAACGCTGCTCGATATAGCCGCCGCCCTCGAACGGGAGACGGAACACGAGGCTGGTGTCGCTGCTATCGGCCAACTGGAAATTGAAATCTGCGGTGTTGATATACTGTCCCGCATAAATGCTCACTGAATACTCGGCTCCACCGTCCTTGAAGAGGTAAAGGGGACCGCCGCCGTAGCTGGAATACTTCTTCACGAGCACGCTGCTGGGCTGGGCGCCTTTGGTAGTGAAGTCAATCTTCACCAGCTCGTTCTCAAGGCTCACGACGGAGGCTTCCTCCTGGCGGGCGCTCTCCAGCATGGCGTCGGTATAGATGGCACCCTGCTCTTCAGCCACCTGGACAGGAACCTCACCGGACACTTCCTGGACTGCCTGTTCGACGGCCATGGTGTCCTTCGGCATCAGCGCAAGTGCTATGGAATCCAGCTGACGCTGGGCCTCGGCACGCTTGCGGGCCTGGTTGGATTCGAAAAAGGTGAAACCGAAGAGTATTAGGGCAATAAGGACGAAACCGATGATCGAATTCTTGTCCATCATTCAGCCTCCCCTTCTTCTGCCTTGCGGATCTTTAATTCAAGTTCCTTGAGCTCGGCCTTTGCCTGTTCAATACGCTCCTGCATCTGCTTGATGAGGGGCTCGGAATTCTTGGATGCGGAGAAGAAGCCTATGTTGTTCTCATAGGTGGTGATATCCTGCTGGAGAGTACGGTACTTGTCCATGAGGATCTCCCTCTCGGTGCGGGGAGCACGGCGGGGACGGCCGGCAGGACGCTGCGAGGCGTGCTGCAGGGGGAACTTCTCGCGGATTGCGCTGCGGAACGCATCGTTAATTGCATCTTTTTCCTTGAAAGGCACGTGGCCGATTTCCTGCCAGCGGGCGTTGAAATCCCTCAGGGCATCTGCGTTGGCCGTCTCGTCATCGGAAGGCACGAAGGCCTGGATCTCCTCAATGATGCGCTTCTTGGCCTTCAGGTTGCCATAGAAATCGTTCTCGGGCTTGGCGTGCTTGTCCCTTTCAGCGAAGAACTCATCGCAGGCTGCGCGGAAACGCTTCCATATCTGCTCGCTCTTCTTGCGGGGCACGGCACCGATTTCCTTCCACTCTTTCTGGAGCTCGATGAACTGGTCGGTCGCCTTCTTCCATTCGGTGCTGGACTTGAGGGCTTCTGCCCTCTCGATGATCGACATCTTCTTCTCGAGGTTCAAATTCATCGAATCCTTGAACTGGTTATAGTAGTCGCGCTTGCGGCCGAAGAACTTGTCGCAGGCGGCACGGAAGCGGTCGTAGATCTTCTGGTTCTCCTTGCGGGTGGCGAAACCGATCTTCCTCCATTCGGCCTGTATCTCCTCGATCTTGCGGGAAAGGTCGTTCCATTCGCTGGATGAGGTGATTTCCTTCTCCGCTATCTCTTCAACCTGCTCGCAAAGCGCCTGCTTGGCGGCCAGGTTGGCGACCTGCTCCTCCTTCTGGCTCTCAAAGTGGGCCTGGTAGCGCTTGTTGATCACGGCTGTCGCCGCCTTGAAGCGGTTCCAGATGTCTTCGCGCTTTTCCTTGGCCACGGGGCCGAATTCCTTCCACTGCTCATGGAGTTTCTGGAGCTCGTGGAATGCGCTGACGACATTCTCGTTCTCAGCGAGTTTTTCCGCAATTTCGCAGAACTTCTCCTTGGCTTCCAGGTTCTTCTGGAAGTCGAGGTCGCGAAGGTCGCGGCTGATCTTGACCATGTCGTAGAACTTCTCCACGTAGAACTGGTAGGTGTCGTTGATGTCGCGGTAGGCGGTCACGGGCACGGGACCTGCTTCACGCCAGCGGTTCTGGAGCTCGCGGAATGCCGGGAATGAGGCACTGGCGTCTTCATCCTTCTCCACGAGGGCCTTGAGCTCTTCTATTATCTGTTTTTTCGCGGCGAGATTCTCCTCACGCCTTGCATCCTGCTGGCGGTTGAATTCTGCGCGCTCTTTCTTATAGTCCGCATAAACTGCCTTGAAGTTCTCCTCCACGGCCTCAAAAGGATTGGACAGGGAATTCTCCGCTTCCGGATTCTCGCTCTTCAGCTTGGCGAGCAGCTTGTAGAAAGCCGACTTGATGTTTTCAGCTTCCTTTGACCGCATCATGCTGTCAGCGGCTTCCTTCAGGGAACGGAACATCTCAGACAATTCCGCAAGGGTCTTGTCGGCGAGGTTCTCGGCCTTCGCTTCTTCCGCCGCAGGAACTTCTTCTGCTGCGGGCTCTTCCTCTGCGGCAGGCTCTTCCACTGCAGGAGCCTCTTCTGCTGCAGGCTCTTCCTGTGCTGCGGGTTCTTCCGGAGCCGCAGGAGCTTCGGGAGCCACTTGCTCTTCAACGATTTCCGGGGCTGCTGCCGCTGCCTGTTCTTCCTTTACTTCTACGTCTGAAACGGCCTTGACGACCTCTTCAGGAATGTTTGTTTCACTCATAACAAGAGATATTTTAAAGTTTAAAGTCTACAAATATAATATTTATTTCTTAATCAACTCAATTTCATACATTTTCGGCCAGTTTTTACCGGTCAGGAAAATGCGGCCGTCAAGCACTGCGATTCCATTAAGCACGTCGGTATCAGTCTTCCGCAGTTTCGCGGGAAGCAGGCCGGTGCAGTCCACCACGCCTTCCACCACTCCGGAAGATGGGTTGATTATCACTATCATGTCTGTGGTGTAGACATTGGCCCAGATACGGCCGTCTATCCACTCCAGTTCATTCAGATATCGCACAGGGCGGCCGTTCAGCGTGACTTTCAGCGTGCGCCGGACCCTGAGGTCGCCGTCCATGAAAAAGAGGCTCGAACTGCCGTCGGAAGCAATCAGCATGCTGCCGTCCGTGGTCAAGCCCCACCCCTCCCGGGGATAGGACAGGGTCTTTTCGAATTCGAGGGTGGCGGCATCGTAGATAAATGCCACGCGGTTGGTCCAGGTCAGCATATACATCTTGCCATTGAAAAACACCGAGCCCTCGCCGAAGTATTTCCTGGTGAAGTCCAGTTTGCGCTGCACCTTGCCGGTCGCAAGGTCGACCTTACGGAAACTGCTGTGGCCGCACTGGCCCGTGCTTTCATAGAGCTGGCCGCCGTCGAAAAAGAGTCCCTGCGTGTAGGCACCGCGGTCGTGGGGGTACTCCGCGACAACCTTCACCCCATATTGGACGGGGGCCGATGCGGAGCACGCCGCCAGGCAGACGGCAAGGACGGCAGACACGAGAATAAACTTTTTCATTCCTGCAAATTTAACAAATAAATGCTAATTTTGCACCTAATTAATAAATGAAATGAGAATAGACATTTTAAGCGTAGTCCCCGAACTGCTTGAAAGCCCTCTCAGCCATTCCATTGTGGGCCGGGCGATCAAAAACGGACTCGTGGAAATTCACGTCCACAACCTGAGAAAATACGGCATAGGCCCCCGCCGCAACGTCGACGACTACAGCTATGGCGGCGATGCCGGGATGGTAATGATGGTGGAGCCCGTGTACAGGATGATTGAAGAGCTCAAGGCTGAAAGGGAATACGACGAGGTCATATACATGTCCCCCGACGGCGAACTGCTCGACCAGCCAATGGCCAACGCTCTGTCCCTCAAGCAGAACCTGATTATCCTCTGCGGCCACTACAAGGGCATAGACCACCGCATACGCGAGCACCTCGTAACCCGCGAGATTTCAGTCGGAGACTATGTCGTCAGCGGAGGCGAAATCCCCGCTGCTCTTCTGGCAGACGCACTTGTCCGCCTTATCCCCGGGGCGCTGACCGACGAGACCTCCGCACTGTCAGACAGTTTCCAGGACAAGCTCCTCTCCCCTCCCGTCTACACCCGTCCCGCAGAGTTCAACGGCTGGAAAGTTCCCGACGTTCTTCTTGGCGGCAACCCAAAGCTTATACGCGCTTGGCAGGACGAACAGGCCCTGGAACGCACTAAAAGGTTAAGACCCAAACTATTAGATGATACTTTATAAAAATTTTTAAAAACAAAAAAGAAAAATTCAAAAAAATTTATTGATTTTTTCTTGGAGAATAAAAAAATTGCAGTATATTTGCATTCGGAAATCAACAACTATTCTAACCAACAATAATTAACCTTCTAAAGGTATACACTACTAACTAACCGTTAACGCCCGCTGTGAAGCGGGCGTTAGTCGTATCTATAGGAAATAAGGAGGAGATTTATTATATTTGCAGAATATGAAAGTAGCTATTGTTGGGGCCAGCGGAGCTGTTGGCCAAGAATTCATTAAAGTCCTGGAAGAAAGGGACTTCCCTATCGACGAACTCCTTCTCTTCGGTTCCGCCCGCAGCGCGGGAAGGAAATACAGCTTCAAAGGCAGGGACATCGAAGTGCGCCTCCTTCAGCACAACGACGATTTCAAAGGCGTGGACATAGCCTTCACGTCCGCCGGCGCAGGCACATCCCGCGAGTTCGCTGAAACCATTACGAAATTCGGCACTGTGATGATCGACAACTCCTCCGCCTTCCGCATGGAGTCCGACGTACCCCTGGTCGTCCCCGAGTGCAATGCCGAAGACGCCCTGAAACGCCCCCGCGGCATCATCGCCAACCCCAACTGCACCACCATCATGATGGTAGTTGTGCTTCAGCCCATCGAGCGCCTGTCCCACATACGCCGCATCCACGTGGCCAGCTACCAGTCCGCTTCAGGCGCAGGAGCCCAGGCCATGGCAGAGTTGGAGCAGCAGTATCGCGAAATCGTGGAGGGCAAGTCCGTGACCGTGGACAAATTCGCCTACCAGCTCGCATACAACGTGATTCCCCAGATCGACATCTTCACCGACAACGGATACACCAAGGAGGAAATGAAGATGTTCAACGAGACCCGCAAGATACTCCATTCTGATGTCAAGTGCAGCGCTATGTGCGTGCGTATCTCCGCCCTGCGTTCCCATTCCGAGGCCGTGTGGATCGAGACTGAAAAGCCTCTGGAAGTGAAACAGGTGCAGGATGCGCTTGCCGCCGCCCCCGGAGTCTCCCTTCTGGACGATCCCGCCAACCGCGTGTACCCCATGCCCCTCTTCACGGGCGGCAAAGACGACGTCTATGTGGGCCGCGTGCGCAAGGACCTGGCCTGCGAAAACGGCATAACCCTCTGGCTCTCAGGCGACCAGATCAAGAAAGGCGCAGCCCTCAATGCCGTGCAGATAGCGGAATACATAATCAAGCATTAAGACAATGGTGAAGATTTCCGAGCGCTCCGCCGCCATGCCAGCGTCCGCAATACGCAAGCTCGTACCATTTTCCGAGGCAGCCGAGGCTGCAGGAGTCAAAGTATACCACCTCAACGTAGGCGCTCCTGACATCAAGTCTCCCGACTGCGCAATAGAGGCGGCAAAACGCCATATCCCTTGCCTCCACCACGTATCCTACACCAATTCCGCCGGTCTGCCCGAACTCCGGCAGGCAATGTGCTCCAAGTACTACAAAAGTATAGGCCTGGACATCAACATGCAGGAGATCCTTGTCACCGTCGGCGGCAGCGAGGCATTCGCAATCGCGATGCAGATAGCCGCGGGTCCCGGAGAAGAGATACTGGTCGTCGAGCCTTATTACACAAACTATCAGACATTTGCCTACCTTAACGGCATAACCCTCAAGGCCGTCCATTCCGACATCGACAACGGCTTCGTCGTGCCTGACATAGGAGTGTTCGAAAAACTGCTCACTCCGGCGACCAGGGCCGTCATGATCAGCAACCCGTGCAACCCGTCCGGCAAACTGTTCACCCGCGAGGAGATGCTCTCAATCGGGGAATTCTGCAAGCGTCACGACCTATTCCTGATCTGCGACGAGGTCTACCGCGAGTTCTGTTACACCGACGAGCCCTATTTCAGCGCCATGCAGATTCCCGGCTGCGAAGACAACGTAATTCTCGTTGACTCAGTGTCGAAACGCTACAATCTCTGCGGCGCGCGCATAGGATGCATAGTGTCCCGCAACGCCGAAGTGATGGCCTGCGCGATGAAGTTCGCCCAGTCCCGCCTCTGTCCCCCGGTCCTCGGCCAGATCACCTCGATAGGGGCCCTGGAGACTCCCCCGTCATATTTCGACGATGTCAAGTCCGAGTACATAAGGCGCCGGGACTGCGCAATTCGCCGCCTGAACGCCATGCCGGGCGTGTTCTCCCCCGTTCCCTACGGAGCCTTCTACACGGTGGCGCGCCTTCCCGTAAAGGATGCCGAAGCATTTGCAAAATGGCTGCTCACGGAATTCCGGATGGACAACCAGACCGTAATGGTCACACCCGCCGCCTCTTTCTACAAAACTCCGGGAGCCGGAAAGGACCAGGTGCGCATTGCATACGTCCTGGAAGTGCCCCTGCTCGAGAAAGCTATGGACGTGCTGGAAGAGGCGCTTAAAGCGTATAAGGATTAACAGCAACCGTGCAGTTAAGAAATGACTGAAGAACTGAATCTTGTCACCGACCTTGCCGTCATACTGATAGCGGCCGGAGTGTTCACAGTCATCTCCAAGGCGCTGAAGCAGCCCTTGATATTAGGCTATATAATTGCCGGATTCATAGTGAGTCCGCACCTGGGCCTGCTGCCTGCCATCAGCAGCACGGAATCCGTCAAACAATGGTCTGAAATCGGAATCATATTCCTGCTCTTCGCCCTCGGACTTGAATTCAGTTTCAAGAAACTCCTCAAGGTCGGCAGCAGCGCGCTGATAACCGCCGGGACCATTTGCATCGGCATGCTCATGGTCGGCATGATCACCGGCAACGCTCTCGGCTGGTCGATGATGGAAAGCATCTTCCTCGGAGGCCTGCTGTCCATGAGTTCCACCACCGTCATCATCAAGGCCTACGATGACCTGGGCCTGAAAAAAAAGCCCTACGCGACACTTATCTTCGGCACCCTGGTCGTAGAGGACCTCATCGCCGTGGTGCTGATGGTGCTGCTGTCCACCCTTGCAGTTTCCAGCCAGTTTTCCGGCGGAGAAATGCTGCTGAGTCTGGCCCGCCTTGCATTTTTCCTGATCCTCTGGTTCCTGATCGGGCTGTATGTGATTCCTATACTGCTGAAAAGGGCACGCAAATACCTGAATGACGAGATTCTTCTGATCATCTCCATAGGCCTCTGTTTCGGCATGGTGGCACTGGCTTCATATGCCGGGTTCTCCTCCGCGCTCGGAGCGTTCGTGATGGGTTCCATCCTTGCTGAAACGGTCGAAAGCGAGCGCATCGAAGGGCTCCTGACAAGCATCAAGAACCTGTTCGGCGCCATATTCTTCGTGTCCGTGGGCATGATGATAGATCCCGCCGTCATTGCCGCGCACTGGGGGACTATACTGATTCTGGCGCTCGTAGCCGTAATCGGTCTCCTGACATTCTCCACGACCGGTTCGCTGCTTGCAGGACAGGGGCTCGACAATTCCGTCCACGTAGGATTCACCATGGCGCAGCTGGGTGAATTTTCATTCATCATAGCCAGTCTGGGCTGCAGCCTCGGGGTCATGCGTGAATTCATCTACCCCGTTATCATTGCGGTATCGGTGCTCACCACATTCGCCGCTCCATATATGATAAAGGCGGGAGATCCGGTAAGCCGCTGGCTCCAGGTCAAACTGCCTGCACGTATCCTTGCCCGCATCAATCCGGCGCCGGATGAACAAGGGGTGTCTTCGAAAGCGGAAAAAAGCGAATGGGGCGCACTTCTCAAGAACTATGCGTTGCGCGTGGTGCTGTACAGCGTCATCCTGCTGGCCATACTGCTTGCCGTTCCCACACTTCTGGACCATCTTACGCTAAAGTTCCTGCCGTCCGCATCGGAAACGCTTCGCCATGCACTGGTCATCACCGTGACCCTGCTGGCCATGAGTCCCTTCCTTTTCGGACTTGCCATAGTGAACGGTTCCATTGCTCCTTACGTAACTAGTCTCCTGAAGAGACCGGCCAACAGATGGCCCATCTTCTCGCTGCTTTTGTTCCGTTTCCTGATCGGCCTTGGCTTCATCATTGCCGCAATAACCAAGTTCTTCAAACTCGGTGGCTGGAGCATACTCGTGATTATCCTTGCCGGATTAGTTATCTTCTTGATTGCAAAGAAGTTGCTGCATTCCTTCTCCGGCCTGGAAAAGCGTTTCCTCGAGAACCTCAACGCCAGGGAGGAGCAGGAGCGCAAGAGCAAACCGGTTTCTTCATCCGTCCGCGACAAGATGTCCAAATACGACATCCACACCGAAATTGTCGATGTCTCCCCCGACTTTGCATTCGTTGGCAAACCGCTGAGGGAGATGCCTTTCCGCAAGCATTCCGGCATCAACATCATCAAGATACAGAGAGGCTCCAAAAGCATCTTGGTCCCCTCCGGCGATGAGCCGGTCTATCCGCATGACAAACTGGTTGCCGTCGGCACTATCTCACAGCTTGATAACTTTATGGCCTCCATAAAAGACAACACTGACATGCCTTCCGGCGAGGATGCCTCCGATTTCACGGTCAAGTCTGCCGTCATCGGTCCCGAGTCCCTTCTGTCCGGAAAGTCTCTCCGCGAAACCGACATGCGCAAGAACGGGTGCATGATTATCAGCGTATTACACGACAATAAACTGGTCACCAATCCGGGGGCGGACTATGTCTTCACCGATGGTGACACCGTATGGATTGCAGGAGATTCCAAATCCTGCGAATGGTATTTATAGATATGGGAAAAATTATTCTTACCGGCGACAGGCCCACCGGCCGGCTTCATCTCGGACACTACGTGGGCTCCCTCCGCAGACGCGTTGAACTCCAGGATACAGGAGGCTTTGACAAGATATTCATTATGATCGCCGACGCACAGGCTTTGACCGACAACGCCGACAATCCGGAGAAAGTGCGTCAGAACATCATTCAGGTGGCCCTGGACTACCTTTCTGCCGGTCTGGACCCGAATAAGGTCCACATATTCATACAGTCGATGGTCCCTCAGCTGACAGAACTGACCTTCTATTATATGAACCTCGTCACAGTACAACGCCTTCAGCGCAATCCCACCGTCAAGCAGGAAATCAAGCTCCGCGGCTTTTCGGAAACCGACGACGGCTCGGACAACAAGGCAGGCACGCCCGTCGGCTTCTTCTGCTACCCTATCAGCCAGGCTGCTGACATAACGGCCTTCAAGGCCACTACAGTGCCCGTCGGAGAGGACCAGGAACCAATGATCGAACAGTGCCGAGAAATCGTTCGCAAGTTCAATTCCACCTACGGTCCAGCCCTTGTGGAGCCCGAGATACTCCTGCCCGAAAACGCAGCCTGCCTGCGCCTGCCCGGCACCGACGGCAAGGCCAAGATGAGCAAATCCCTGGGCAACTGCATCTATCTGTCAGATTCAGAGGAAGAAGTCACCCGCAAGGTCAAGGGCATGTTCACCGATCCCGGCCATCTCCAGGTCAGCGATCCCGGCAAGGTGGAAGGCAACCCGGTGTTCACATACCTGGACGCTTTCTGCAAACCGGAGCACTTCGAGAAGTTCGGTTCATGCTTCGTGGGCAAGAAGTCCAGCTTTGAATTCAAGTCGCTCGATGAGGCCAAGGCCCAGTACAGGGCCGGCGGGCTCGGAGACATGATGCTGAAGAACTTCCTGGCCGCCATTCTCAACGACACTCTCGAGCCCATCAGGCGCCGCAGGGCCGAACTTGAGAACGACCTGCCTGCCGTATGGGATATCCTGCGCGAAGGCACCCGCGTTGCAGTGGAGGTGGCGCAGTCCACCCTGGACGACGTGCGCAGGGCTATGCGCATAGATTATTTCAACGACAGCGAACTAACTGGCATCAAATGAGTTACCTTATCATTCCCAAGGGCTACAAGTCAGCCCTCTCCCCTGAAGAGACCGAGCACGGCATCAAACTCGTCAAGGATTTCTTCCAGCAGGCCCTGTCCAAGGCCCTCCGCCTCCGCAGGGTGACTGCTCCCCTCTTTGTCCTCCAGGGACAGGGTATCAACGACGACCTAAACGGCGTGGAACGCGCAGTGACCTTCCCCGTCGGCGATCTCGGCGACCGCAAGGCCGAAGTCGTCCATTCCCTGGCAAAATGGAAGCGTCTCTCCCTTGCCGACTATAAGATACGTCCAGGCTACGGCATCTACACGGATATGAACGCCATCCGTGCCGACGAAAACCTGGGCAACCTCCATTCGCTGTACGTCGACCAGTGGGACTGGGAGCGCACGATAACGGCCAGGGACCGCAGCATACGCTATCTTAAGAAAATCGTGCAGGAAATCTACTCCGCCATGCTGGATACGGAGCAGTTCGTCTGCACCTGCTACCCACAGCTCAGGTCTTTCCTGTCCAAGAAGATCCATTTCATCCACTCCGAAGAACTGCTGCAGGCCTACCCTGGCCTGAGCGCGAAGGAGCGCGAAGATGCCGTCTGCAAGCAGTACGGCAGCGTGTTCATTATAGGCATAGGAGGCAAGCTTTCCGACGGCAAGCCCCACGACCTCAGGGCTCCTGACTACGACGACTGGAGCACCCCCAACGAAGACGGCTATCTCGGCCTGAACGGCGACCTGCTGGTCTGGAACCCCATCCTGGGCCGGGCTTTCGAGGTTTCTTCAATGGGTATACGCGTAGACGAGGCAGCGCTCCGGCGCCAGCTCGAGCTCCTCGGCAAGACCGAAAGGGAAAAGCTCTATTTCCACCAGCGCCTTCTTTCCGGCACACTTCCGCTCAGCATCGGAGGCGGTATCGGCCAGTCCCGCGTCTGCATGCTCTTCCTCCAGAAGGCCCACATCGGCGAGATACAGGCAAGCATATGGCCCGAGCAGCAGCGCGAAGCCTGCCGCCGGGCCGGTATTAAACTAATTTAGATTCTTCGTCGGGCTTCGCCCTCCTCAGAATGACAACGTTAGAGACGCTGTCATCCTGAACGGAGTGAAGGATCTATTCCTCCCAGCCGGGTTCGACGGGATATTGCGGACGGCTTGCCAGCTCGGCGTAGTCGTCCGCAGTCGTTATGCGGCTGCAGGTGAACTTCCTGCCCGACCTGTCATACACCACAACCTTGACCTTTGCAGAAGTATTCTTGAGGGTATACTTGAACATATGGTAGTTCTTCGAGCAATAGTTGTTCCTGGTGCTGCCGGGAGCATGGCCTCGGCCGACTACTCCTACGTTGTAGCCGATCGCCCACCAGTCCTTGCTGCCGTTGAAAGGGGCACCATATTCGCTTGAAAGCGGGAGCTTTTCCAGCTGTCCGGAGAGCTTTCCGTTCTCATAGACCTCGGAGCGCCAGCCTTCGTCCCAGTTCCACACGTTGACGAGAATGGAATTGGGGCCGTGCTCAAGCTTGAAAGTCTCGAATGAACCGCCGAATTCCGCGTCGCCGCGGTAGATGCGCATCTGGTAATCATCCTTGAAGTTCTGGCCTTTGTAGATGTCGGAGACCACCTCATTGCCCTTGATTTTCCACACGGCATAGCCGTTGGGGGCTCCGTCAGCGCAGTTCTTGCTCCACCACCAGCAACCTGACATGGCACCGGCCACAAACTCGGGAACGCCGTTGGAGTGCCTGACGTGCCTGATGGTATGGGTGTGGCCGCTGACTATGCGGGCGTGGGGTCTGGCTCCGAGAAGGTCCAGCACCTTTGCTCCGTTGACGCTTTTCTTGACAATGCCGTCCATGGGGATGTGGACACAGAGTATCACAAGCTTGTCAGCGGGCACGGCGGCGAGGTCCTGTTCGAGCCAGGCGACCTGCTCGTCGGAGAAGTCACCGTGGTACTTGCCGGGATAACCGAAAGTCTCGAAGCAGACGTTGTTCATGGACACTACGTGGACGTCTCCTCGGTTGAACGAATAATTCGCCGGTCCGAAATTGTCTTCGAAGATTCGGTTGCGACGCATGGATATGGTAGGACTCCCTGCTTCGACGGCTGCCAGCGGGTACTCGTAATCGTGGTTGCCAACAGTCTGGAACACAGGCATTCCGGTCTTTTCCGCAGCAAACTCCTCACGAATCATAGGAATCAGGTAGTTGGTGTTGCGGTGACCCTCGCTGTAGGCGATGTCGCCGAGCGTGATGGCATAATCGGGCCCCTTGCACTTACGGGCATAGGCCTTGACATCTGCCAGGGCCTCAACGCGAAGGCGTCTGACGTGCCATACCCACTGGCACTGGGGATCAGCGATCAGGAACAGGTTGAAATTCTTTTCCGGCCCCTTGGATAGCGGCTTCAGGGTGAAGTCGTAGGACGGCCTGTCCTCGAGCTTTTTGAAGAAGCACGGGAGCCCCTGCCGCAGCGGGATCTCATATTCGGAAGGAATGCTGACAAAAACGTAGTAAGCCTCCGGCACGCGCGGGAAGCAGTAATTGCCGTCCGCATCGGTGCGCACTACGGTGAATCCGTCAGACACGACAGCACCGGCTATGGGCTTGCCGGAAGTGTCACATACTCGCCCTTTCACATCCGGAGGAAGGGGCTTGGCGGCGAAAAGCGACAGGCAGAGGGCCAGTCCGGCAAAAAAGGAGATGATACGCTTCATCGCTTATGCTTTTTCGTGAAGGTCTTCCTCTGTGTAGCCGGTTGCCTTGGCTCCCCAGATGGTGAGCACGGTCAGGAGACCGATGATGGCACATACAAAGATCGTGATGTAGGCGGCATTCCAGCCATAGTGTTCGGCCACGAAGCCGAATCCGAAACCGGAAACTATGGTGCTGAGGTAGCCGAATATGCCAAGTATGCCGTTCGCCGTGGCGGAAGCACGGTTGGTAGCATGCTGGGCGGCGCAGATGCCGAGCAGCGCCTGTGGACCGTAGATGCAGAAACCAAGCAGGGTGAATGGAATCAGCATGAGCCACCAGGCAGCGGTAGTCGGAATCATCCAGAACGTTGCGATGCAGATGGCCACGCCGATCATGCACACCACGCAGGTATGATGGGCCTTGTTCTTGAAAACATGGTCCGTCGCCCAGCCCCAGAAGAGCATGCCGAGGTTTCCTCCGAGGAGTTCGAACACGACGCACAGGGTGGTCGCATTGGCCATTGAAAGGCCCTTGGACTCGGTCAGCAGCGTCGGGCCCCAGTCAAGGGCTGCGAAACGCACCACGTACACGAAGAAATTGGTGATTGCAAGCGTCCAGATTATACGGTTGCGGTAGACGTGCTTATTGACGAAAGCCTTGTGTTCCGCAGCCTCTTCGGGCGTGGTCACTATGGCTTTTTTCTTTCCGACAACTTCAGGGAAGCCGACGTCGGAAGGGGAATCCTTCATGGTGAAGAACAGCCAGACTGAACCGATCACGGCAACGCCGGCAGGAATGAGGAAGCACCATCTCCAGGCCCCGAAATGGGCAGCGAAGTTGGTGACTTTCTGCACGTTGGCAGGATCGGACATATCCAGGTTCAGATTGGCGGAAATAGCGGCTACCGTTTCAGGATTGATGCTCAGGTCAACGCCCAGATGCGGCATCACAAGCCATCCGCAGAGGGCCATCGCAAGGCCGGCTCCTATGGAGTGGGACATATTCCAGATGCTCATCTTGGTGGCAAGTTCCTTGGGATGTATCCACTGCGTCAGGGTCTTGGTGCATGGAGGCACGCCCATTCCCTGCAGGAAGCCGTTGACCATCCAGAGCACACCCATAACATACACCAGCACGGCGGAAATGGCCGCGGCGTCGCCGGCTTTGCCCGCCAGTCCGACTATCCAGCCGGCCATGACGTCGCTGGTGCCGAAGAGTATGTTCACTATGGCGCAGAGCATGAGGCCCAGCGACATTACCTTGCGGGCGCTGTTGCGGTCGGTTATAATGCCAACCACGTAACGGGACAGGCCGTAGATGACGCCGTGGAGGGTCAGGAAAATACCGAGCTGCGTCTTTGTGATGCCGAATTCAGCCCCAAGGCCGGGCATCGAGAACGAGAAATTCTTGCGTACCAGGTAGAACATGGCGTAACCTATCATCGTGACGATGATGGTGCGCCACTGCCAGTACTTCAGTGATTTGGTAGTCTGCATAAGCTATTCTTTTACTTCCCAGATACCGCCCTTGCCGAAGAGCCTGTCGGTCAGTTCGGACATCAGGCCGAGGCGGTAAACAATATCAATGTTGGTAAAGCGGCTGCGCATGTATGGGATATAGGAGAAGGTCCTGCGCATCCTGGCGCGGTCCACGCAAATCATTTCCGGCTCATACGGGGCACCTACGAGCTTGAGGTCCTCATAGACTTCGCTGAACGGAATGATCTGGGCACGGATCTGCTCCCTTAGCACAGGCCACTTTGCCTTAAGCGCCTCCAGCTGCTTGCGGAGGCCTTCCTTATCTACGTATTTACCCTTTGTCTCTTCGAGTCCGCGGGCGAGGTGTCCGGGCTTGCCGGCAAAGACGGTGCGGATTTCAGCCTCGGTCTCGTCCCAGCTCTTCCATGCGGCGACGCATTTTTCGACGTCCAGCCTCTCGAGGTCCTTCTCCAGGAGGAATTCCAGGGAAGCGGTGCTTGCAAGGGTGCCTATACCCACCTTGAATCCGTGGGATACATGTTTACCGTTGGGATAAGCCAGATTCTCCATGTCCCAGCAGTGCGAGAACTGGTGCTCGGTGCCGGATGCAGGGCGGCTGCTGTGGATGGCCTGCATTGCGAATCCGCTCATCAGAAGGCCCTCGGAAAGCTTTTCCGTCAGTTCCACATCGCCTGCATGTACTGCTGCCGGTGCGCTCAGGGATTCGCGCAGGCCGTCCTGGACGAGATCCCAGCCGAACGGGTCGATGGCTTCGGCGCCCACTGCGTCGGCAAGCATCCAGTCCGCTCCTGCGGGAATCTTGGCTATTAGGTCTGCGTATCCGGACGCGGCAAGCTCCTTGGGAGCCGCGGCGGCAATGACGGGATCCATCACGAAGCCGTAAGGCGCCGGGCAGCTGAAGGTCTGCTTGTTGCCGTCCTTCGTAATCGAGGCGCCGTAGGCCGTGTAGCCGTCCATGGATGCGGCAGTGCCCACGCACATATATTTGCGTCCCAGGATATGGGAGGTGTATTTGGTCAGGTCGTTTATGACGCCGGAGCCGACAGCTATTGCGATGACGTCGAGCGGTTCGAGGCGTGCCTTGAGCTGTTCGACGAATTTCCATTCGGCGTAGAGGTCCGGATCGTCGAATATGAAGGAGTCGGCATGGGGCACGGCAGCATCTTCAAGAGACTGAAGCACTGCTTTACCTGCAACCTCCCAAGTGTTTGTATCAGCGATAATTATCGCAGTCTTACCAGGAAATAGCTTCTGGAACATACCTGCCGTACGGGACACTACACCGGGCCCTATGATAAGGTCTTTGGTGTCGGTCGTACGCTGGAGTGCGCGTTCGATTTTGTTCATACGGTTATTGCTTTTCTGAAAGTGTTTATGGTTTCTTCGAGTTTCATTCCCTTGCGATAGATTCCGGCCGTGCCGCCCACGAAGATTTCGGCGCCCATACCGGCCATAAGCTGAGCCCTTTCAGCGCTCACGCTGCCGTCCACGCTGATCATCACGTCCTGCAAGCCCTTGGCATCCAGCCAGTCGCGCAGGACTTTCACCTTGTCCATAATGCCTTCTACCATCTTCGCGCCTGCATATCCAGGGTGGACAAGCATGAGGGTGACCGTGTCGAACAGCCCAATATGGCGTTCCAGGGCCTCTACAGGCGTTTCAGGGTTGACCGCAAGCCCAAACTTGCAGCCCTGCTCCCTGACGCTGCGGCTGAGCTCTTCGAAACTCCTGTCGAGCTCTACGTGGACGCTCAGGCAGTCGCCGCTGCGCAGTTCGAACCGGGACATCACCAGCTCGGGGTCTGTGACCATGAGGTGGATGTCCAGCGGCTGGGTGGTACGGGCATGCATGGCCTTGATGAAATCGGGACCGAATGTAAGATTGGGGACGAAGTGGGCGTCCATGACATCGACGTGGAGCCAGTCAACTCCATTTTCCCTGAGGACATCGATGTCCGCTCCGAGATTCATCAGGTCGGAGCACATCACAGAGACTGAAATTATCCTGTTTTTCATAACTAACAAAATTAAGAATTTTATTTGTATTAATATGTATGAAAGTTAAAAAATAAGTGACTGCGTTCTGCAGACCGTCTGCGCCCACGCAGTCGTGAGTGGAAGAGGGCAATTAGACGTTAATTAAACGGTTTTACGCTATGCTTTTGGGACAATATTAGCTATAACAAAAATGTTAAGCATATAAACAAAAATGTTTTGCGCATTGATTTATTGATATTTACAAAGTAAAGGTATTTTTTGGATGGGAGAGGGGTATTATTGAGGGATTTTTTGTAATTTTGTAGAACTAAACACCCTTATTATGAATCTTGAAGGAAGAAGACAAAGCACCAACGTCGACGATCGCCGCGGACGTTCGGTGGGCAAAGCCGGGGGGCTGGGCCTCGGTGGAATTTTAATCGCAGGCCTTTTATATCTGGTATTCGGCGTCAACCCGACTGAAGTTCTGGAGCAGACCGGAGCCATTGGCGGCACCCAGGTCGAATCCAATTATACCCCTTCTGCAGAGGAAGAAGAACTCGCCGTGTTTTCAAAGCAGATTCTCGCCGGCACGGAAGATGTCTGGTCGAAGATTTTCAAGGCCAACGGACTGACCTACGAGCCGCCACGCCTCGTCCTCTATAATGATTACGTGCAGACATCCACCGGCACTGCTTCGGCACAGACAGGTCCTTTCTACAGCAGCGCCGACCAGACGGTCTATATCGACCTCTCTTTCTTCACGTCCATGAAGCAGCAGATCGGTGCTGACGGCGATTTCGCATACGCCTACGTCATCGCCCACGAAGTCGGTCACCATGTCCAATACCTCCTCGGCGACCTTCAGAAGGCGCATAGCCAGATGCAGCGCGTAAGCGAGAAAGAGTCCAACCAGATCAGCGTGCGCCTGGAACTCCAGGCCGACTTCTATGCCGGCGTCTGGGCCCACCACGACAACAAGATGTACAACTCCCTTGAGGACGGCGACATTGAGGAAGGACTTGCTGTCGCAGCCAAGATCGGCGACGACTATCTCCAGAAGAAAGCCTATGGATACACAGTCCCGGATGCCTTCAACCACGGCACCTCCGCACAGCGCTCCCGCTGGCTGAAGAAGGGCATATCGACAGGCGACCCCTCCAAGGGCGACACCTTCTCAGTTCCATATAACCAGCTGTAATTCCATGGTTTACGATATAACACTCCCCCTCCCTGCCGGCTGGACAGGAGAGGAAGAACGCTACGACGAAGAGTTCGGAGGCATCATAACGCACCTCTCCTGCGAGAAGCAGGAGCATGAAGGCAAAGGCACCTGGCTGATTGACGTCTATGTCGGCGACATGCCCTCAGACACGACCGCCGAAGACGAGGCCTATGCCAATTATGCGGAAATCATCGGCTGGGACGACGAGGACGACGAGGAAAACCCTATAGCCGAATGGAAGTTCCAGAAACGGACAGCATACGGTTTTTCGGGCGAATGCGAAGACAGCTCGATCATGGTGCTCATGTGCGTTGAAATCAAGAAGGGCGTACTCGTGATTCTCTGCGTGATCGCACCAGATGACGACAATGCCGCGAAGCTCGCCTCTTATGTTGAAGAAAAGCTTCGGGTAGCGCCAGCTAAATAATTAATTGTCAACTAAAATGACGTCCATGGCAGAATCGGTATGATATACCGCTTCCGCAGGGGCAGGGGTCGTCCGGGGCAACCGGACGAACTTTGTTTACGCTGTCGAAGAAATTCATAAGCTCCTCCTGCTCCTTTGCCATCTCTTCGTCTTCTTCAAACAATTCGGCAAACGCATCCGGCGGCAGCTCATAACGCAGCAGGCCGGTATCGGCTGCGCTCTGGCCTTTCAGCAGCCACCTGGGCACCGAATTGGCGTAGTTGATGACCACTTCTGCGAATTCCCTGAACTGGGCGTAATCCTCGATATCTTCAGCGGCCGCAGTCACTGACGAGAGCAGAATCTCCAGATTGTTCTCGTCCGGCTCATACTGGGCGTTTACCCATGCTGAATGTGCCGAGTAGATAAGTTCATCACCCTCATATCCCAGATACTCATACAGTTCCAGCAGTGCCTTCCCTTCTTTCGTGTCTCGTCCGTAGAAACTGAACGGGGCATTCTCGCCGCACTTCTCCATATCCGCCAGCGAAATCTTGCCATAGCGGCGTATGTCCTTGCCGTGCTTCCTGCGGTCGCGCATCATGCCAGGGAAATCTTCAACTTCGGGCGACACCATGTATGATTCGCCCCTATACTCCTCCTGGTATATACGCAGGGCCGGATGGGTGGCCACAGCAGCGGCGAAGCGGCGCATTTCGTCCATATCTTCGAAATCCATGAAGATGCTGTCCACGAAGGTCCTCAGAGGCACGGCGCCATATGTATTCACGGCTCCGAGTATCAGGTGTTCAAGGGCAAATGATCCGTCACGCTCCTTGCGGGCCACCACGTCGTCAATCTCGTCGACGATAAGGTGATAAAAAGCCACCGGGATGGTCAGGCGAAGCATGTCATCACTTTCGGACTTGCTCGTTTCCACAAAGTGCAAGGCTTCGACTATGGTCGGGAAATCACTGGGAATCACGTCCAGATGGCCGTCAGGGCCTGCCTTACAAAGCCTCTGAAGCAATTTGAGGTCATACTCCATCAACTTCTCCAGCCACACGCGGGGGTCGCCGGAGAGGTAGGTGCATAATGCCTTCTCGAGGTCACGCTTACGCCTGTAACGGCGCGGCAGGGCGTCGAAATAGTCCAGCGTCGCAGAAATCTCTTCGATGGAACGGGCAGAGATTATGTCCTCGATTGAATGAAGCATAGACTGCAAAATTAATACTTTTCCAGAGAGTGCACAAATACTTTGCCGTTTTGCACTGAGAATTTTACGTTATACTCTCCGAAGACCAGACCGTACAGCCTTTCCGGATCCTCCTGATAACGGGGTCTCGGGTCCTGAGCCAGTACTTCTGACAGGGCGGCAGCGTCCAATGAGCCCAATTTCAAGGCAATAATATCTGGTATTTCTACTTCAAGCGGCGTCCACGAAGCCGTATCCACAAATCCACTTCGTACTCCCGGTCGAGAATCCGCATACTCAACATATGGCTTGACATCGTAAATGGGCGTATTGTCGGCAAGATCGGCACCGGAGACTTCAATCACCCCCGGCCGAACGGACTCGATCCGCACGCACGAAAGCCCCAGGGGATTCGGCCGGAACGGAGAACGGGAAGCGAACACTCCTACCCTTTCATTTCCGCCCAGCCGCGGCGGACGCACAGTCATGGACGCCGGCGCCGCCGGATTCAGGGAAAACCCCCAGACCAGCCAGCAATAGTCGAACCCTTCCAGTCCCCTGACGGCCTCGGGAGCGTCGTAGGGCGCCACAAAGCACACCTCGCCGTGCAGGTCCGGAGCAAGCCCGGACTGGCGCGGAATCCCGAACTTCTCCTTCAACGGGGAGCGGAAATATGCGACCGGCTCAATATTCATTCGCCAAGTTCCTTAAGATAAGCGGAATAGACTTTGCCAAGCGAATCGATGTGCGCTTGCTTGATAGGCTCGGAAGGCGGAGATATCATCTTGAGGGGATCTATGGGCGTGCCGTCTTTCCAGACCCGGAAATCCAGGTGCGGGCCGGTGGAATGGCCGGTGGAACCGACGTATCCTATGGTCTGTCCCTGCGCCACCCGCGCACCAGACTTGATGCCGGAAGCGAAACGGGAAAGGTGCATATAGCAGGTCTCGTAGCCGTTCATGTGACGAATCCGTATGCGGTTTCCGCCGCCCGAGCCGTCCCAGCCGCAGGCAGTCACCGTGCCGTCGCCGATCGAGTGGACGGGCGTTCCGGTGGGAGCGGCATAGTCAACGGCTGTGTGGGGACGCACCTTTCCGGTGATAGGGTGCTTGCGGGCGTACGTGAAACGGCTGCTGATCCGGTTGTACTTCAGCGGAGCCTTGAGGAAGGCCTTGCGCAGGCTCTCCCCTTTCTCGTTCCAGTATTTGTTGCCGCCGTCGCCCTGGTCGAAGCGTATCGCCGCCGCCCTGAAGTTGCCGCTGTCGTAGATGGCGAATTCCACGCTGTCTATGCGCACGACTTCGCCGTCACACACCGTCTGGTCGTAGATGGCCCGGAAACGGTCACCGTCCTGGAGCCCGAAGAAATTGACCGTCCAGGCATATATGTCGGCAAGGTCCACTATGAGCAGCGGAGAAATGCCGGCGGCGATCATGTCATTCCACATTGAGCTGGTGATGGTCACGTCCGCCACCTTGCGCTCGGACTGCACCGGCTTGTCGTAGATATGGGCATACAGCGAATCCACGCAGTTGAAAACGGTAGAGCGGATACGGTCGTTGTGGTATACAACGTAATTCAGGGTGCGGGTCGTATCCTTGCTGTAATAAGCTTCGACTGGCTGGCCGGCACGCATGCGGCGTACGTCGAACACGCTGTCCAGGCGTGTTGTCAGGGTGTAGCAGTCGCGTGTACCAAGGCCCAGGCGATTCATCATGCCGGTGAATGTCTCCCCTTCCCGGACCTTGGAAGAATCGACTGAAAAGTCTTCAGTTCGGAATCCAAGAGGATACACCGTATCTTTCTGGGTGACCGGCTCACCGGTAGTTCCGCCGCGCCTCCGGCAGGACGGCAGAAGGCAGGCGACGATAAGCAGTATTATAGTAAATCTTTTCATTAGATCAGAACACGAAATCAGATGTAAAATAAAGACTTGAGCGGCCGTCCTGGCTATCGAAAGGGACGCCCCACTCCAAGGAAAGAATATAGTTTTTGTCTATGGAGAACTTCAGTCCGGCTCCAGCGCTGGCGTGCGGTTTGAGTGCCAGTTTGCGAAGCGACGAAACGTCCATCGAAGAGAGCGACGCCATTTCCTCAAGACGGTAGGGTTTCGTTATCATGCCGACGTCAAAAAAAGGATTGGCTGCAATCCCCAGTTCCATCCCGAGCACATGGAAAGTAAACAGGCGCATGCGCACTTCGAAATTGCCCCAGGCATAGGCGTCGCCAATGATCCTGTTCATCATCACGCCCCTGACCGTATTCACCCCGCCAAGGCCCTCGGTGCATGTCTGGCGTATCCTTATGGTGCTGATGTTATGGGCCATATAGAAGGGTGTGTTGCCAAGCAGTGTGGTCTGATAGCCAAGATGATACGCAAGTGTAAGCCAGTCCGGCCCGGGGGTAATGTAATGACGCCAACGCAGGGATGCCTTAAGGAAGGAATGCCCGGACGCCGCGAAATCGGGCGAGCCGTTCAGGTAGGCTTCAGCCCATATGCCCTTTGTCGGATATGGATCAAAATCCCGCGTGTCGTATTTGATACCGGCAATCAGGTCGGCTGTATGACCCGTAAGTTCGGAGGCGTCTATGACTCCGGCGTCGAGGTACCTGCCGAACAGCGTATTTGAGGAATCATAGCCCTGGAAATCCAGTATTCCCGATTCGACATAACGGTAGTTGAGCCCTGCCATCCATCCCCAGTTACCGCCAAATGAACCCTGCATTGAGGTCAGGAATCGTATCATATTGCGGTTGAAGCAGTAATATGCATTCCCGCCACGACGATCGATTTCCGGATCATAGGGTGAAACGAAGCCGTCGAATCCGTAGAACTGGAACAACGGATCCTTCTGCCAGGTCAGCGACGCGACGAAGTCCACACCCGGGATGAGGTGGGAACTGTCGTACTGACCGTGGAGCAGGACCTGTCCTTTAGTGTAATATGAACCTTCGAAGTGGATGTGGTAGAGAAAATCCGGGAACAGCGACGGCTCGCGGCCATATTGGTGGATATCCGCGCAGGCCCCGAACTGGAAACCCAGGTCGGAGTTGTAGCCCATGATGGGCAGGGGCACGAAAGAGAAGCCCTGTTTAGTGGCTTTTGCGGCTGATACTTTCTCGTAGTCCTCGTCAGTCAGCGGCAGAGGCTCCTGCGCAAAAGCGGCAAGAGCCCCCGTCAACATGAGAACCGTGAGAAAGAACCGCTCAAGCATCATTTGAGCAGGTTGCCGAGAATGCTTCTCGTCAAGGAGCGCAGCGCACTGGAAGTTGCACTGGATACGGCTTTTTCAGTCGCGCTCTTCTTGTTGGACTTTTTCTTTGTGTCTTTCTTCTTGCCGGTCACAGCTTCGGCCACTGAATTGCCTGCGCTGCGGGTCAGGCTGGTCACGGCCGCTGCAGCTGCCGCTGACAGGACTACGGCTCCTATCCCCTTCTTGGTGGATTTCTTTTCGGTTTTGGTCGTCTTGGCGGTCCTGGCCGCTGCTGCTTCCTCCTTCGCCCTCTGCTGCTCGGCCGCAGCACGGGCCTTCTGTTCCTCAATGGCAGCCTGCTGGCGGGCCTGTTCCTCCTCGGCCTTCTTGCGGTCGGCAAGCAGGATCTCGAATGCGGATTCACGGTCGATGACGGTGTCGTACTTACCCTTCAGGGGGGAGGCGTTGCGTATGTCTAGTCTCTGGCCTTCGGTGATGGCGCCGATCTGGCTGAGCGGGAAGAGGATGCGGGCGCGTTCCACTATGCCGGGAGCGCCTTTGGCGTCAAGGAAGCTCACCAGGGCCTCGCCGGTCTCCAGCGTGGTTATGGCGTCCGCCGTCTTGAAGTTGGGATTGGGACGGAACGTCTCGGCTGCGCTGCGCACCGCCTTCTGGTCCTTGGGAGTATATGCGCGCAGGGCGTGCTGGATGCGGTTTCCGAGCTGGCCTAGTATGCTTTCAGGGATATCGGTGGGGTTCTGGGTCACGAAGTAGATTCCCACGCCCTTGCTTCGGATCAGGCGGACGACCTGTTCAATCTTGCGCACGAGGGCGGGGGCGGTGTCGGTGAAGAGGGTGTGGGCCTCGTCGAAGAAGAACACCAGTTTCGGCAGGTCGCAGTCGCCGACTTCCGGAAGGGTCGCATATATATCGGAAAGCAGCCAGAGCAGGAAGGTTGAATACAGTTTGGGATTCTGCATCAGGCGGTCTGCGGCGAGCACGCTCATGACTCCCCTGCCGTTTTCGGTTGCAAAAAGGTCCTGGATGTCGAACGCCGGCTCGGCGAAGAACAGTTCTGCGCCCTCGTTCTCAATGCTGAGGAGTGCGCGCTGTATGGCGCCGATGGTGACAGAAGTCACATTTCCGTATTCAGCACGGAGCTCGGCGGCATGCTCGTCGACGTAGGCCAGCATAGAGCGCAGGTCCTTGATGTCTATGAGCAGCAGGCCCCTTTCATCGGCGACACGGAAAATGATGTCGAGCACGCCGGACTGCACGTCATTGAGTCCGAGCAGGCGGCTCATCAGCTGGGGGCCCATATTGGATATGGTGGTGCGCATGGGATGTCCCTGCTCACCGAAAACGTCGAAAAAGCGGACGGGGCACGGGGCGAACTGGGGATTCTCTATCCCGAATTCAGCGCAGCGCTTCTCTATGAAGCCAGACATCTTGCCAGTCTGGCTGATGCCGCTGAGGTCTCCTTTCATATCGGCCATGAAGCAGGGCACGCCTGCCTGGCTGAATGTTTCGGCAAGCACCTGGAGGGTGACGGTTTTACCCGTACCGGTGGCACCTGCGATGAGGCCGTGCCTGTTGGCCATTTTTCCGGTTATACTAATGGGGCCTTCGGGGCCGTGTGCTACGTAGAGTCCGTTGGTGGAAGTGAACATAATTTGCGATTTTTTGACAAATATAATTTATATTTGCGAAAAAACATTGCCCACATTATGAAGTTTATCTATAGAATCGCAAGTGTCGCACTGCTGCTGGCCTTCGGCCTCCAGGCACTAGCCCAGGAGATGCTCACAGAAAAGAATTCCCAGGTAATCAAGGACGTGGAACTCGAGACCGAACTGGTGGTTGCCGGAGGAGGTCTTGCAGGTGTCTGCGCCGCCGTATCCGCTGCACGCCACGGCACGAAAGTCGTCCTGATCCAGGATCGGCCGATGCTCGGAGGCAACGCCTCCAGCGAGATGCGCATGGGCATCGTCGGAGTACTCAAGGACCAGTACCAGGAAGCGGGTATACTTGAGGAAATGCAGTGCCGGAATTTCTATTTCAATCCCCTGCAGCGCTACACTATGTGGGACGATGTAATTTATTCAACTGTAGTCAGTGAGCCCAACATAAAACTGCTGCTCAACACCTCCGTCGAGGACGTCGTGATGGACGGTGAAAGGATAGCGGCCGTCAAGGCATGGAACATCAACGCCTACACCCGTTACCTGGTCAAGGGCAAGCTCTTCGCCGACTGCACCGGCGACGGCATCCTACGTTTGAGCGGGGCCAAGTTCCGCCGCGGACGCGAATTCCCTTCTGAGTTCAACGAGACTGCGCTCCAGGAAGGCGGCGACAGCCACACGATGGGCAACTCCATCCTCCTGCAGCTCCGCAAGACGGATGAGGATCACCCCTTCATAGCCCCCGACTGGGCCTACCATTTCACCGACGCCGACTTCGACTATGATACTCCCAAATCCACGATTCCAGGCGTCAAATTCAATTACAAGCGCATCTACAGCCCCAAGGACAACAACTTCTGGTGGATTGAATTCGGAGGCCTTTATGATACTATTTTCGACGCTCCTGACATACAGTACGAACTCAAGCGCATAGCATACGGTATATGGGAATATATGAAGAACAATCCCGACGGCCGCTGCAAGGGCTACGAGCTGGATTGGATCGGCTCCCTGCCCGGCAAGCGTGAGTCCACCCGTTTCATCGGACCTCATATCCTCACCCAGAACGACGTGCTGTCCGGCGGCCACTTCGAAGATGTCGTGGCCTACGGCGGATGGACCCTTGACGACCACGATCCCGAGGCTTTCCACAAGAAGGGACGCATCAGCGTCGAATACAAGAGCCCGGATTATTTCGGTATCCCGTTCGACTGCCTGTATTCCGTCAACGTGCCCAACCTGATGTTCGCCGGACGCGACATTTCCTGCACGCACATGGGGCTCTCCGCCACCCGCGTTATGGCCACGACCGCCCTGCTCGGCCAGGCCTGCGGCACCGGCGCTGCCGTCGCGCTGCAGAAGGGCGTCACCCCTGCCGAAGTCCGTGCAAAGTATATCGGCCTGGTGCAGGAGATGCTTGAAGACGACGACTGCATGCTTCCATACCGCTGGCGCAAGCCTTCGGAGCTGACTATGAGCGCCCGTACTTCCGAGGCCTGCGAGGTGCTGCGGAACGGCATAGACCGCCAGTGGGACGGCGCCGACAACGGCGTTTGGGTGGAACCGGGCGATACTACCATTGAATATAAGTGGAAGAAGCCGGTGGCAATCAGCGGCGCCCGCATTGTCTTCGATTCCATGTTCAAGGTTCGCTCGAAGCGCATGAGGAAGCTTGAGGCGACGACTGAAAGGGTTGAGATGCCCTGGATGATGCCGAAGGCGTACCGAATCGAGGCGCACGTGGGATGCAAGTGGGTGAGCGTGTATGAGTGTCCGCTGAATTACGTGCGGCTGAACAAGGTCAGCTTCCCTGAAGTCAAGGCCGACGGGCTCCGCCTCGTCGTCACCGAATCCTGGGGCGGCGGAAAAGGCCATGTCTTCGCCTTCGACGCTCTATAAAGAATTAGCTTCGGAAGAGGGTATTACTGCTGGGGGACTTCTCTTCGCTCATCCCTCCCACTGCGCTACGCTTGTGGGCCCCTCCCGTTCATAGGCCACGGGCGGCCACGTCCCCCAGCAGTAACACCCTCTTCCGAAGCAGCCGAAACTCCGAAAAACGGCCTCCGGCGATGCTGGGGGCTGTTGTTTATAAGTCTGTTGAAAACTTCTGCAGACCTTTGTTTTTTCATAGCATTCTATGGGCTAAATTTGTCCTCCGCTAACCTTAAGTAATAAACCAAATTTCCATATGGATGTAAGAAAAACAAACGGCTCGATTGAAGAGTACGATAAAGCGAAGCTGGCCCGTGGCATCCACGAGGCATATAAGACAGCCGGTCAATATTGCGACGACTCCATAGTCGTATCAATCATCAACAACCTCTACATCTACGACGGAATCTACAGTTCGGAAATCCGCCGTCAGGTAGTCGATTCGTTGATGTCGATCAATAAGAAAGTCGCCCTCTCCTACATAGAGAAATTCGACGCGGACCTCGACCTCCGCAAGAAGCGCGACTTCATCAAGGACTACATCGCCGCCACCAACGCCGCAACCGGTTCAAAGTTCGACGCCAATGCCAACGTGACCCGCAAGAACATCGTCACCCTCGGCAACGAACTCTACAAAGAAAACAACATCAAGCAGAACCGCTACATCATGTGCGACAAGATCAAGATGCTCTACGGACGTCATCTTGCCGACCAGTATCTCAAGGACCTGAATTCCCACGTCCTCTACAAACACGATGAGAGCGGCACTCCCGGCTTCCCCTACTGCGTTGCCATCACCATGTATCCCTTCCTCGTCAGCGGCCTCAAGGAGCTCGGCGGCGTGTCCGTGGCACCCACCGACCTCAAGAGTTTCTGCGGCGAATTCATCAACCTCGTCTATTCCGTGTCCTCCCAGTTCATGGGCGCCGTCGCGACCCCTGAATTCCTGATGTACTTCGACTACTTCATCCGCAAGGACTACGGCGACGACTACCTCGACCACCTCGACGATGTCGTTGAACTGAATGTTAAGAAGCGCACCCTCACCAAGGTGATAGACAACTACTTCCAGCAGGTCGTCCACTCCATGAACATGCCTGCCGGCAACCGTGGCTACCAGACGGTGTTCTGGAACATCGGCTACTTCGACAAGCCCTATTTCGAGGGCGTGTTCGGAGACTTCCGTTTCCCCGACGGCACCGCCCCCAAGTGGGAGACCCTCGACTGGCTCCAGAGGCACTTCATGAACTGGTTCAACGAAGAGCGCAACAATTATATCCTGACCTTCCCGGTAGAGACGATGGCCCTCCTCACCGACGGAGCCGATGACTTCGCCGACAAGGACTACGCCGACTTCACCGCGGAGATGTGGTCCAAAGGGCACAGCTTCTTCTGCTACCTCTCCAACAGCCCCGACTCCCTCTCAAGCTGCTGCCGCCTGCGCAACTCCCTGAAGGACATGGCCGACGAATCCCACAACCACACGACTCATCAGTACTCCATGGGCACGGCTTCCGTCAGCACCGGTTCCAAGTCGGTTATGACCATCAACCTCAACCGCCTCATCCAGGACTCCGTGCGCCGCTATTTCGCAGAGCGCCGCGGCGTCCACCTCGAGGCCGGCAAGCCGCTCAACCCCATCAGCAATTTCTACGACAAGGACGACCTCTACACCAACTTCATCGCCAAGGACATACGCGAGATGACCGAGCGCGTCCACAAATACCAGATTGCGTTCAACGAGATCATCAAGGACTTCCTGAAAGCCGAGATGCTCGACGTCTACAAGGCAGGCTTCATCGACATGAAGCGCCAGTATCTCACAGTGGGCGTCAACGGCCTGACCGAGGCCGCCGAGTTCCTGGGACTCGAAGTGTCCCCGAACCCCGAGTACGGCGCATTCGTGAACACGATTCTCGAGACCATCAACATCGCCAACCGCAAGGACCGCACTTCCGACGCCATGTTCAACACCGAGTTCGTGCCTGCCGAGAACCTGGCCGCCAAGAACTACAAATGGGACAAGAAGGACGGTTATTTCGTCTCCGACAAGCACAACCTCTACAGCTCATACTTCTACAATCCCGAAGACGTGAACGTGTCCATGATAGACAAGTTCAAGCTTCACGGCGAGGATTTCGTCAAGTACCTCGACGGAGGTTCCGCGCTCCACATGAACATTGCCGAGCATCTCAGCAAGGACCAGTACCGCCAGCTGCTGAAGGTGGCCGCCCACTACGGCACCAACTACTTCACCTTCAACTGCCGCAACACCGTCTGCAACGACTGCGGCTACATCAGCAAGGACACCCTCACCAAGTGCCCCAAGTGCGGCAGCGAAAACCTTGACTATCTGACCCGTGTGATCGGTTACCTGAAGCGCGTCTCCTCATTCGCCGAGCCCCGCCAGATCGAAGCCGGCAAGCGCTTCTACGCTCCCAAGGAGCAGGAGAATGCTTAAATACATACCCTCCCTGACGGACACCGTCATCGAGGAAATACCCGACCGCGTTACCCTGGCAGTTGAAATCACCAACTGCCGGGGTAATTGCCCGGGATGCCACTCCCCATTCCTCCGGAACGACATAGGAGAGGAGTTGACCACGGGGATTATCGATAAACTCATCGCAGACAATTTCGGCATTACCTGCTTCCTCTTCCTTGGCGAGGGCCGCGACACCGAAGCGCTGTTCCGTCTGGCCCGGCATATAAAAGAATCCTATCCCGGCATTGAGACCGCTGTCTACAGCGGCAGGGAAAGCGTGGAGGATGAGTTTTACACCGTCTTCGACTACGTGAAGACGGGCCCCTACATTGAGGCCCGCGGTCCGTTGAACAATCGCAGCACGAATCAGCGCCTCTACTACCATCGCGAGGACATCACATCGCGGTTCTGGCGGAAAGGGTAGAAAGTCGGGGGCACATGAAAGACTTTGCAGCCATTGATTTCGAAACCGCCAACGAGTGCCGCAGCAGCGTGTGCAGCGTGGGCGTGGTGATAGTCCGCGACGGCCGGATCGTGGATTCATTCTACAGCCTGATCCACCCGGAGCCAGAATACTATCAGTGGTTCTGCCGGCAGGTTCACGGGCTGGGGCCGGAGGACACGGAAAACGCCCCGGTGTTTCCGTACGTCTGGGAAAAGATAGCGCCGATAATTGAAGGCCTTCCGTTGGTTGCGCACAACAGTGCATTTGACGAAGGATGCCTGAAAGAGGTCTTCAAGGTGTACCAGATGGATTACCCCGATTATGAATTCCACGACACGCTGGCAGCGTCCCGGCGGCATTATGGGAATCTGCTGCCCAACCATCAGCTTCAGACCGTAGCAGCCGCCTGCGGCTTCGATCTGAAGCAGCACCACCACGCGCTGGCCGATGCAGAGGCCTGCGCCAATATTGCTTTGAGCCTGCTGTAAATTATATCCCGTGTGGCGAAGTAGATACAAAAAAAGGAAATGAGTAACCTCAAATCCTTTGTCTTGTGGAGCACAGGGGGATCGAACCCCTGACCTTTAGATTGCGAACCTAACGCTCTACCAACTGAGCTAGTACCCCGAAAGCGGATGCAAAACTACTAAAAAAACTTGTTCCGCCCAAATTTTTTAAAAGCTTACCATCCTTTCTTTATGTTTTCCGCAATGGCGCTGGCAAGCCGTGCGCGCGCTTCCCTGCTGTACCAGGCAATGTGCGGCGTCAGGAGAATGCGCTCGGGATGCCTGGAATGCAGATAGGGATGATCGGGGGTAAGGGGCTCCTTCTCATAGACGTCTATGCCGATTCCGGCAATCCTTTCCTCATCGACGGCACGCACCAGATCGGCTTCAACTGCAATTCCGCCACGGCCAGTATTGACCAGGAAAGCGTTTGGTTTCATCTTGCAGAGCTCCTTGTAGCCGATAAGGCCGGCCGTGCTGGAATTATAGGGCGCGTGTATGGTGATGACATCCGAACGCTCCAACAGTTCATCCAGGGAAACCGAAGGGTATTCACTGCAGTGGGATGTTCCCGAAGTGGAATAGTAGATAACCTTCATCCCGAACGCATCGGCGATGGTGGCAACCTTGCGCCCGATCGCGCCCATCCCAACGATGCCCAGCGTCTTGCCGGCAAGCTCGGTGTAGGGATGCCCGGCGTCGACATGTATTCCGGCGGCAGTGTAGCGGCCGTCACGTGCATACTCATTGTAGTGGAACGCCAGACCGGCAAGGTTCAGGATATGCATCCAGGCAATCTGTGCCACGGAATCGGTCGAATAGCCGGCCACATTGCGCACAAGCACTCCCCTTTCGGCACACAGGCCGGTGTCTATGTTGTTGATGCCCGTGCCGCTTTCACAGACCAGCCGCAGTTTCGGGGCGGCATCCAGAAAGTCTTTGTCCACCACCACTTTGTTGAGGATCACGACATCGGCGTCAGCCACCCGCTCACGGGCTTCGGCGGCAGTGGACTTCTGGTAGCAGACAAGTTCGCCGAGGGCTGCAATTTCGGCAAGGGAGGCGTCGCCCATCGTGGCGGCATCAAGGAAAACTATTTTCATTTAGGCGAAATCTTTTTATCAGAAATGCTTTCCGGGAATGAAGCGGTTGACCTTGCGGCAGTAGTCGGCGTAGAGAGGATACTTGGATCTGCTGATTTCCTCCCCGAAGGATGAGCTTCCGAGGAACAGGACAACGAGAAGGAGTGCTCCGATGATGCTCCAGTTGAAGATACCGATGCCGGCGCCGATGGAGAAGATATAGAACGAGCACCAGATGCCCTGCTCGCCAAGGTAGTTGGGATGACGGCTGACGCCCCATAATCCAGTGGTATTGAAACCCTTGCAATAAGGCTCAGGAAGGGAATCCAGGCTCTTGCCTTCGTTTATCATACGCCACTTTTCAGTCTGGAACTTCCACTGCTGCTCGTCCGCGACCGTCTCCAGCACAAGGAAACAGAGGAGCAATGCGGCAGCGACGCAGTCCACCACGCCGAAAGGCTTGTCCGAACGCATCGCCACGAGGGCCGGGAAAGTGATCATCAGCACAAGCGCATTCTGGTAGATGCTTATGAAAAAGAGGTTGAACAGCATCCACTTCCAATGGGGCTGGAACTCTTTCTTCGCCCGGAGCACAGACCAGCGGTAATCTTCAGTGCCGGTCCAGAACTTTATGCTGTAGGCCCCTTTGCGTCCGAAATTGAAAGTCAGGCGTATTCCCCAGAGGGAGACCAGAACCGCCATCACAAGAAGACGGGGGGTGAATCCTCCGCCGGCCGCGATGATCCACACATACACAACCGGGAGTATGCTCCAGAGCTTGTCCATCTGGCTGTTGTTGCCGGTAAGCTCTCCGACCACGAAGCAGAAAAGGCCGCTGCACGCCATTATGATCAATATGGTCTTTAAGACCTTCACCTGGTCGGGATCCAGAACCGGGCCTACGGAGAAGTAGAGAAGGGGGCAGGCAAGGACGGAGAGCCCCAGGATAGCTGCAAGAATACCTTTTTTCATTTTGCGAATCTATTCAATTGATATTATCTTTGCAAAGATATAACAAAAGATTTATGCGCAAATATCTGGCAATCACTATTTTTATTTTTTTGAGCCTCGGTGCGGCAGCCCAGAAGCTTGAAGGCACTTATCTCGTGGCAAGCCGCGACACCTGCGACCTCTACATAGACCATTACCGTCCGGCTCCGGACTCCGAGACCCGCATAGGCGACAAGGAGAAGCCCACGATAGTATTCGTGTTCGGCGGGGGATTTATAATGGGAAGCAGGAACGACAAGTTCTATCTGCCCTGGTTCAAACTCCTGACAGACGACGGCTACTGCGTGGTGTCCGTCGACTACCGGCTCGGCCTTAAAGGCGTCAAGATGAAATTCGATCTTTTCCATATACTCGACAGCGCCAAGAACACCAAGAAAGCCGTCGACATGGGCGTGGAAGACGTGTTCGCAGCTATACGCTACATAATCGACAACCAGGATGCCCTCGGCATAGACCCGGACAACCTGGTCATCTCCGGATCCTCCGCTGGAGCGATCATTTCCCTGGGCTGCATGCTCGAGACCTGCTCCCCTACCGTGCGCACCGCCATACTTCCAGAAGGATTCCGCTTCAAGGGCCTTATGTCCTTTGCCGGCGCCATCATGTCGGACAGCGGCGTGCCTGAGTATCTCTCGGAGCCCGGCCCCCAGCTGCTTTTCCACGGTACTGAAGACGGAGCGGTGAATTACAACAAGACCGCTTTCGGCCGTTTCGGATTCTATGGAAGCAGCTCATTGGTGAAAGACGTATTCGCAAAGAAAGGATACTGCTACCAGATATTCCGCTATCTCGGCACAGGACACGATATAGCCGCCAATATGGTGCCCACCTGGCCGGTCCAGAAAGCATTCCTCGAAACCAACGTGGTGCTTGGCAAGCGCCGCATAATCGACGCCACCCTCGACGACCCGACCATCTACAGATGGGGCCAGTCCGTCACCCTCGACAAGATATACAAGAAGTGACGGTTGACCGGCGATGCCATCGTTCCTGCAGATTGAGAACATATCCAAATCCTACGGCACAAAGGTCCTCTTCGACCACATAGGATTCAACATCAACGAGGGAGACAAAATCGCCCTCGTGGCTCCGAACGGCACCGGCAAGACTTCCCTGCTGCGAATTCTGGCAGGCAAGGACAAATCCGACTCGGGCGGTAAGATAACCTTCCTGAAAGACATACGTATAGCCTTCCTGGAGCAGGAATACGATTTCGACCCGTCGGCGACCATAGGCGAGCAGCTACAAAGCGGGGACTTCGAGGAGCAACTGCGCGTGCGCCGCATACTCGACGAACTGGGTCTCAGCCCCGAACAGCTGATGGGTTCCCTCTCCGGGGGCGAGATAAAGCGCGTCGCAATAGCGCAGATGCTTGCAAAAGAGGCCGAATTCCTCATCATGGACGAGCCCACCAACCATCTGGACCTCGACGCTATCGAATACCTGGAAAACGCCCTGAAACGCTCTCGCTGCACCCTTTTCATGGTGTCCCACGACCGCTACTTCCTCGACCGCGTGTGCAACACCATAATGGAAATGGACCACGGCTCCATCTACATCTACCGCGGCGACTATGAGACCTTCCTCGAAAAGCGCGACGAACGTATCAGCAACTATAACGCGGAGACCGACAGGGTGCGCAACGTCCTGAGGCGCGAGCTGGAATGGATACACGCCACCCCCTGCGCCCGCAGCGGCAAGGCAAAATACCGCAAGCAGGCCTTCCTGGAGCTTAAGGAGCGCGCCTCCGCAGCCTACACAACCTCCAACATCACTTTGGAAGGCTTAGCCGGCGGAGGCTATCTCGGCAAGCAGGTCATCGACTGCAAGGATCTCTGCTTCGACTGGGGCGGCAAGCCGATAATCAGCCACTTCACCTACAATTTCCAGCGCTATGAGCGCGTCGGTATAGTCGGCGGCAACGGAATCGGCAAGACCACGTTCCTCGACCTGCTCGCCACTGGCAACAACCCGGCAGTCAAGCGCGGCGAGTCAGTGCGCATAAGCTACTACAGGCAGGAAGGGCTCACCCTGCCGGACGACGATACTGTGCTCGAGACTGTCCAGAGCACGCGCCTGCTCGAAAAGTTCCTCTTCCCGCACGAAATGTGGAACAACCGCATTGGGCGCCTTTCCGGCGGCGAAAAGCGTCGCCTGTACCTGCTTACCGTGCTGATGCAGGAGCCCAACCTGCTGATACTCGACGAGCCCACCAACGACCTCGATATCGTGACCCTTAACATACTCGAAGAGTACCTCCTGGAGTTCAAGGGCACGCTTATTATCGTCACCCACGACCGCCACTTCCTAGACCGCCTGGTGGACCACCTCTTCGTCTTCTGCGGCGACGGCGTGATCAAGGACTTCATCGGCGGCTATTCCGAATACCGCTGCTTCATCGAGGACCGCAGGAAAGAAGAAAGGGCCCTGAAAGCCACGCCCAAAGAAGTGAAGAAGGAGAAAACCGAAGGCCCGCGCAAGCTTAGCTGGAAGGAAAAGAAGGAACTGGAGCAGCTGGAAATCGACATCGAAGCCCTGAACGCCGAGCAGAAAGAGCTCGAAGCCCTGCTTGCCGGCGGCACCGACGATTACCAGCGCATCACCGCCGCATCTGCCCGCTACGAAACAGTACGGGCCTCCCTCGACGAGAAGGAGACCCGCTGGCTCGAACTCAGCGAATTAATCTAGTTTACTTGAATATTTCCGTCCAGTTGGAGACACCGATGACGGAGAGATAGGGAGCGAACACGGAGTCTTCCTTGTCGGTGCCGGCGGCTTCCCACACATACCAGGCGGGCTTGCAGCCGCCCGGGTCGTCAGTGTCGTCCGGGAAGCGGCGCAGGCCGATGCGGAGGCCGCCTTCTCCCCTGTTGTCCTGCCAGTTGTGCCACTGGATGCCGTCTATGCCGGACAGGGCGGCTACTTTCTTCCACGCCCACGCAGCTCCGGCGGCCTGCTTAGCCATGTCGGAATCGCTGTAGGACGGGGAATTAGTACCGTTCTCGGAGAGGAAGAGGAGACGCTTCTTTTCGCCCTTATAGAAATGGCTCGTGTTCTCCACCCAGTCGCTGACCACTTCAAGGTTCTTGAAGGTGCAGAAATCCGATGCGTCCGAATATGTAGCGCGGGTATCGTTCTTCCAGAATTCGGGCTTCGTAAGATCCTGGGGATAAGGGTGATATGCCACGCCCCACAGGAAGTCGCCCTCGGCAACACTGTACTTGCAGAGGTCTTCGAGCATGCTCTTGGGAGCATACTGCCCTTCGGCCTTGGCCCAGCAGTGCGTCAGGGAAATCATCACCACGGCGTTGGGATCGTACTTGTGCGCCAGGTTGTGGCAGATGCGCATTGAACGGACGTAGCTGTCCATGTAGCGCCATTCGGGCTGGTCGCCCATATTGGTCCATTCCTTCTGGAAATCCACCTCATTGTGCATGATCCAGTGGTGGATGCGGCCGTAGGTGTCGGATGAATAACGGCTGGCAAGGTAATCCAGGGCTGCCGCATACACGTTGGCCGCCTCAGCGGTAGTCAGGTTGGGCATGCTGTAGTTGCCGCCGTCGTTCTCGGGGTGCTTCATCAGCGGGGTCGCCTTGGAATTGGTGTCGGACTGACGGTTCAGCAGGATGGCTGAGACCACTATACCGCGTTTGCTGCACTCGGCCATGATTTTGTCCAGCTGGCCGGTGTAGCCTTTGTCCATATAGTAGGTCACGCCGCCGAACTTGTACTCGACGTTGTAGTTGCCGCTGCGCACCGTGTTCACGACCGAATTCAGCAGGATGTTCACGGTCACGCTCGTGATGCCCAGTTTGTCAAGGTCGGCGAGGTTGCCGTTCACGATGAAGCCTCCGAGGCCTTTCTTGCTCTTCGGCTTGAGTTCCGCAGGCTTGCTCAAGGCACTGATTTCATCGGCATAGCGGGCGTGCGAGCACAGCGTCTGCGTGCTTCCTTCTTGCTTCACCACGGCAAAGCGCGAGAGCACGCGGTCGTAGGAGCTCAGGCCGTCACGGTTGACCGCGCGCGGCAGGGTCAGGGTGAAACTGGTGCCCGTGATGGCAGTTTTCAGGGGGAATTCATTCAGCTCGGTGAGGCTTTCCCAGGGGCCGATGTCGGCAAGGTAATAGCCGCTGCCGCCGTCCGTGCGCCCCTTGACAGTCACTTCATTTGCACCGACTATGACGGATGATACGGAACAAGGGTAATTCTTTGATATATAAGCCGATATACGTCCAGCCTCGGCATCCTTGCCCTGTGCCTTCTGAAGCTCGGCCTCATAGGCCTTCAGCTCTTCGGCGTTCATCTCCCTTATACGGAAATTGCGGATGTGGATCTTGACGTTTTTCTTGCTGCCGAAGTCAAGGCGAAGGTTGTCCCCTGCATGGCCCCAGTTGTGGGCAATCCTGTCGGAGGCTATGCTGCATGAATACTCACTCCATGCAGTGCCAACGGTTGATGGAATTGCGCCGAAGTGGCGGGAGCGGGCCTCGGTGATGCTCTTGCCATAAAAGACCTGGAGGTCGTTTATGCCGCTGTTGCACTGGTATTCGAAAGTGAGCACACGGAGCAGGTCGTCGAGATCCTGCTCAATTCCGGCAATATAGATATAGGGATCGGTGCCGGTGGTGGTCAGCAGGTACTCACCTGTCGCAGAATCGAAGGTCATCGTGATGTCGTACTTGCCCTTCTCGACAAACGAAAGGGGCACGGGATCGACGTGCTTTTCAGGCTCGGGTTCAGGTTCCGGCTCAGGCTCCGGTTCGGGCTCGGGATCCGGCTGTGGTTTTTCAGTTTCAGGCTTATCCGGCTCCTCGACGGTCTCAGGCTTGCACCCGAAAATGACCATTGGAATGAGAAGCAGGCATATCCAGCGTTTCAGTGTCATATTGAAATGGTTAAGCTTTCTTCTTTCTGTCGGTCAGCAGGAAAAAGCTGCTGACCGTAAGGCCGCTGATGATGTGCCAGACACCCCACCAGGCGGTGATCACGAGCATGCCGCCGTGGGGCGGAAGGCCCGCGAAGATGCTGGTGCCAAGAAGCAGTGCAAGTCCGAGGCCGCTGTTCTGTATTCCGGTCTCGATGGTCAGCGTACGGCGGTCGCGGGGCGGAAGCCTGAATGCGCTGGCAGTCGAAAAACCGATGGTCAAAGCAAGCAGGTTATGTATCAGCACTATCAGGAAGATGTACTCTATGCACTTCAGGAAGGCATCCCTGTTGCTCCAGAAGGACAGCACGACCATGGCGATAAAGAATATGATGCTGAGCCACTGCAGGGGCTTCTTGAGCTTCTCTGCCACCTTCGGAAGGAACTGGGAAGTCAGCATGCCGAGGCACAGGGGTATACCGAGGAGGATGAAGATGGTCTTGAACACATCCCACAGGGGAATGACCAGCTGAGGCACATCGGCGTTGATACTTGCGAATTTCAGGTACAGGTTGCCGTAAAGCCAGAAATTGAACGGGGTCAGCAGTACGCAGAGGGCAGTGCTGATGGCTGTCAGGCTCACGGAAAGCTCCACGTTCGCCTTGGAAAGCGACGACATGAAATTCGAGATGTTGCCGCCCGGGCAGGATGCCACGAGTATCATTCCGAGGGCCATCGACCAGTTGATGTTGCCACCCAGCAACAGAGCCAGCAGGAATGTGAACAACGGCAGCAGGATAAGCTGGCAGCACATTCCGAGAATGACAGACTTGGGCTTGCGGAACACTTCCACGAACATTCTCGGCTTGATGCCGAGGGCTACGCCGAACATGACGAACGCCAGCACGATGTTGATGGTATTCATCCCGCCGGCGTTGAGGGTTACCTGAATCGAATCTAGGAAATCAAAGGTTGACTGGTTCATATCTGAATAATTCTTTCAATCGTAAGAATTACAACTTGGTAGCGCTGCTTCTTCCGGACGATATGCGGGACATCGAAGCGGAACGGATGTTCTCTATGGTCACGGCCGGGTCGTTGGCAAAATAGAGCGTTGAGCCGCCGTTGAGATTGACGCGGAGCGTCTTGTAGGCGGCCTCGCTGAGCTTGCAGACGCTGGACATGGTCACAATCGCATCAGGGACTTCAAACCCGGATGCATCTACTTCGGAAGTGCCGTTGATGTCGAAAACGGCCCTGTCGCCGCTGCCGGTCACGCGGAGGGTGCAGTTCGCTTTGGTGTAGACATTCAGGTTGGCCGTGGTGCAGAGGGCCTCGACCTTGGACGTACCCTGGAGGCTGTAGCGTGAGACCTCCGACTGCTGCTCCACAATGCGGGCAGTAGAAGAGTTGGAAGCCTCCACTATGCATTCGCCGCCGGTGAAGTTAATATCCGCTCCGGCCTTGTTTTTCAGGGATATACGCATCACAAGGGAACTGACCAGGAGTTTCTCGACCGAAGATGTGCCGGAGAGCTCGAAGTCCACGCGCGCCTTGTCGAAGACGTCTTCGGTGTCGCGCAGGACGGCCTTGTCTTCAAGGATAACGGTCTGGATCAGGTCGGGCACGTATATGATAGCCGTGAATGTCGGGTCCGCGGTGCCTTTGGAACGGTAGTGGCGCTTTACTTCTGACGGGACCTTGCGCTCGTCCAGAGAAATCTCCAGGGTGGAGCCTGCAAGCGCACAGGTGACATAGTCCATATATTCATCCTCGACGGTCAGGAGAGCCCTGTATTCAGAGCCTCTCAGGATGCTGACCTTGAATTCGTCGGATACCCTGACCCCGGTGAACGGAGACAGGTTGACGCTGTATTGCTTGCCAAATGCGGCAGTTCCCATCAGGGTACAGCAGAGAACGGCGATAATCAACTTTTTCATAACTCTATTCTATAAGCGAGCCCCATTCTTCCGTTTTGGCATCCAGGTCGCGCTTGCGCTCGAGATACTCGCGGGTGAGCTCCATTATGTCATCTTCAGGTCCGGGGGCAGAGAGAACCTTCTCTATTTCCCCCATCCTTTGTTCCAATTTTTCAATTTCGCACTCAAGATAAGAAATTCTGTTCTTTTTCTTGCGGTCAAGCTTAGATTTTTCTTTCTGTTCAAGCCTGACACTGTTATCTTTAGGTGCTTCAGCCTTCTTAATTTCCGCGCTCCGCTCCAGTTCCTGCAGGTTCTCCAGCCGGCGGCGGGCGAGGAATGCGGAGACTCCTCCGAGGTGCTCACGCACGCGGCCGTCACGGAACTCATACAGCTTATCCACCAGCCCGTCGAGGAAGTCTCTGTCGTGACTGACAACAATCAGCGTGCCATCATATGCGGACAGGGCCTGCTTGAGTATGTCTTTAGATTTGATATCCATGTGGTTGGTGGGTTCGTCGAGGGCCAGCAGGTTATGGTTCTGGAGCATCAGTTTCGCCATGCCGAGACGCGCCCGCTCCCCTCCTGAGAGCACAGAGACACGCTTGTCGATGTCTTCTCCGCGGAACAGAAACTGGGCGAGGATGTCACGCAGTTTGGTTCGTATGTCGCCCACGGCTATGCGGTCGAGTGTGCTGAACACAGTCTCGTTCTTGTCGAGTTCGTCTTCCTGGTTCTGGGCGAAATAGCCGAGGTCGACGTTATGGCCCAGCCGGGATTCGCCGGCAATGGGATCCAGCTGGCCTGCGATGATGCGCATCAGCGTGGTCTTGCCCTCGCCGTTGCGCCCGACGAGCGCCACTTTCTCGCCGCGCTTGATTTCTATGTCGGCGCCGGTGAACACCACTTTCTGCGGATAGCCGGCGCTCAGTCCGGTCGCCTTGTAGACCACGTCTCCGGCCCTGGCCGCCTTGGGAAACTTGACAGTCAGGCGCACGTTGTCGGTCTCGTCTATCTCGACCCGGTCGAGCTTCTCAAGTGCCTTTATGCGTGACTGTACCTGGTTGGATTTGGTGGGTTTGTAGCGGAACGCCTGTATGAACTCTTCGGTCTTCTGGATCATCCGCTGCTGGTTTTCGTAGGCGGCTGTCTGCTGGGCCACCCTTTCGGCGCGCAGCTCCAGGTATTTTGTGTACGGGACCTTGTAGTCGTGGATGTGGCCGAGCAGGATTTCGACGGTGCGGTTGGTCACGCTGTCGAGGAACTTGCGGTCGTGGGAGACCAGCAGGAGGCTGCCTCGGCGGGCCTTGAGGTAGTCCTCCAGCCATTCAATGGATTCAATATCGAGGTGGTTGGTGGGTTCGTCGAGCATCAGCAGGTCGGGACGGCGCAGGAGTATTTTTGCAAGCTCGATGCGCATGTTCCATCCCTGGCTGAAGGTCTCCGTCCTGCGGTCGAGCTCGTCGTCCTTGAATCCCAGGCCTTTAAGAGTCTTGCGGGCCTGCACTTCCGGCGGCTCGCTGTGGGCGATGGCAAGCCTGTCGTTGAGGTCGGAGAGGCGCTCTATCAGCTCGGAGTAGCTTTCGGACTCATAGTCGGTGCGCTCTCCGAGTTCCCTTGCCAGGGCGTCGATTTCGTCCTGAAGCCCGGAGGTCTCGCTGAAGACGGTCATCGTCTCGTCCATCACGCTGAGTCCCTTGTGGTGCTCCATCAGCTGCGGGAGGTAGCCTATCGTGATGCCGGACGGCTTGTCCACGCGCCCGGAAGTGGGGTTCTGCAGCCCTGTGATGAGTTTCATGACGGTGGACTTCCCTGCACCGTTGCGTCCCACGAGGCCGATCTTGTCGGTCTCGGATATGTGGAAATTAATCTTGTCCAGGAGCACGAAGCCTCCGTAGGCAACTGTCAGGTCGTCAATCGATATCATCTTCTTCCTTCACTTCTTCTTTTCGGCACATCAGTATCGACAGCTCATACAGGAGATAAAGGGGCAGCGCCAGGACCATCATAGAGAAAGGATCCGACGGGGTGATGAGAGCTGCCAGCACCAGTACTGCGATGACGGCGTATTTACGGCCCTTCCTCAGCGTTCCGCGGTACACGACCCCGAGGCGGGAAAGCACGGAGATGACGGTCGGGAACTCGAACACGATTCCTATAAGTAGCGACATTGAAGTGAACATCGACATATAGGAACTGAGGGTGATGGTATTGGCTATGTCCGGACTGACGGTGTAGTTCATGAAGAACTGCAGGCACACCGGAAGCACGAAGAAATAGCCCACGACGACGCCCAGGTAGAAGAAGAAAGACGACATCGCGAAGGCCGTGCCGACGGCTTTCTTTTCCCTCTCATACAGCGCCGGGGCGATGAACTTCCATATCTCATAGATGATGTACGGGAAGGCCAGCACCACGCCTGCGGCAAGCGCCGCCTTGAGGTGGGTAAAGAACTGGGCTGAAATCTCAACGTTGATCAAGCTCATATTGAGATTCCAGCCAAGCCATTTGTACACAATGAAATCCGGCTTTGAAGGCCAGAGCACGAGATCGAAAAGGGGGCCTTTGAAGGCCAGTCCGGCGGCACAGAACACGCAGACGGCAATCGCCGAGCGGAGCAAAGTCCATCTCAGCTCTTCGAGATGGTCCCAGAAGGACATCTCGCTGTCGTTCCGCGCTTCCCCGCTCACCTAGTTCTCGGGCTTTTTCGGTTCGTCTGACAGGTTCACCTGGTCATCGATTTCCTTCATCCCGTCCTTGAAGCTCTTGACGCCCTTGCCAAGGCCTTTCATAAGCTCGGGAAGCTTCCTTCCCCCGAAGAAGAGAAGGATGACGAAAGCGATGATAACCAGTTCCCACCAGCCGAACACCAAAGGAATTAACAACATAGGACTATGGTTTAAAGTGTTTTCAAACTTGCTTCGAGGGCTTCGATGCGGGCGAGGGCATCGGCCTCTTTCTTGCGTTCCACCGCCACGACCGCTTCGGGCGCACGGGCCACGAAACCTTCGTTGGCCAGCTTTGCGCGCACGCCGGCGAGGAACTTGCGCTGGTGTTCCAGCTCGGCCTCGACCTTCGCCCTTTCCTGCGCCGTATCGACGAGCCCCTCGAGAGGCACGCTGCACTTCACCGTGCCCACGATGAAACTCACGGCAGCGCCGTCCACCGCCCCGACGAACCCGGAGATGCCGGCGGCCTTTGCGATAATTGGATACAGTTCTTCGGAAACCTCACCCTCGATGCTGAGCTTCAGGGGATCCTTGGGGGCTATCTGCTTCTGGGCACGGATGCCGCGCACGCCCGTGATGATCTGGCGGGCCTGTTCGAATCCGGCAAGGAATGCCTCATCGCAGGGGCCGGCCACAGGAGTGCGCTCATACATGATGGTTTCGCCCGGACGGCGATCGGCCATCGCGTGCCATATCTCCTCCGTGATGAACGGCATCACCGGATGGATGAGTTTCAGGAGCTTGTCGAAGAAACCGACGGTGGCTTCAAAGGTGTATCCGTCGACGGCCTCACCCCAGGCGGGCTTCACGAGTTCGAGATACCAGCTGCAATAGTCGTCCCAGAAAAGCTTGTAGGTGGCCATCAGGGCGTCGTTGATACGGAACTTCCGGTAATGGTCTTCCACGGTGGCGATGGTGCGGGAAAGCAGGTTGTCGAACCATTTCACGGCCACGCGCGAGGATTCGCTCTGGCGGCCGTTCTCGTCCACCCTCCATCCGCTGACAAGGCGCCAGGAGTTCCATATCTTGCCGCAGAAATTGCGGCCCTGCTCCACCTGCGACTCGTCGTAGAGTATGTCGTTGCCGGCGGAAGAGCACAGCAACATGCCGAGGCGCACGGAATCGGCGCCGTATTTTTCAATCAGCACGAGAGGGTCGGGGCTGTTGCCCAGGGTCTTGCTCATCTTGCGTCCCAGCTTGTCGCGCACGATGCCGGTGAAATAGACATTGCGGAAAGGAACGTCCTTCATGAACTCCCCTCCTGCCATTATCATCCTGGCCACCCAGAAGAAAATGATATCAGGGCCGGTCACGAGGTCGGAGGTAGGATAGTAATAACCGAGGTCACGGTTGGGCTTGTGCTCGGGATGCCCGGGCCGCTTTGCGTCGAATACGCTTATGGGCCACAGCCAGGAGCTGAACCAGGTGTCGAGCACGTCTTCATCCTGCCTGAGGTCTGCGGCGGTCAGGGCCGGATTGACGGCCTGCGCTACCTTAAGGGCACGTTCAGGGGTCTCTTCGACCACCACGCTGCCGTCAGGAAGGTACCAGGCGGGGATGCGCTGCCCCCACCAGAGCTGGCGGGAAATACACCAGTCGTGGGCGTTCTCCATCCAGTGGCGGTAGACGTTGCGGTATTTGTCGGGAATAAGCTTAATGTTGCCGGATTCCACGGCCTCAAGGGCAGACTTGGCCAGCCCTTCGAGCTTGAGGAACCACTGCTTGCTGAGCTTAGGTTCGATGACGGCGTCGGTGCGCTCGCTGTAGCCGACCGGGGAAATATATTCCTCGACCTTCACAAGGTTGCCGGCATCCTCGAGCATCTTCACTATGTTCTTGCGGGCCTCGAAACGGTCCTGACCTACGAGTATCTGTGCCTTTTCGTTGAGTCGGCCGTCGTCGTCCAGGATCTCAAGGATGGGCAGGTCGTGGCGCTGGCCGATTTCGTAATCGTGCGCATCGTGGGCGGGCGTGACTTTGAGGCAACCGGTACCGAAGTCCATTTCCACGTAGTCGTCTTCAATGACGGGTATTTCCCTGTTGATCAGGGGGATGAGCACCTTCTTGCCACGCAGCTTGTGGTAGCGCTCGTCGGCGGGATTGACGCAGATCGCGGCGTCGGCCATTATGGTTTCGGGGCGGGTTGTCGCAATGACGAGGAAGTCATCGGTCGGATTGCCCTTGCCGTCGGAAATGAAGTAGCGCAGATGGTAGAAGTGGCTCTTCGTGTCGCGGTGGATGACCTCATCGTCGGAGATGGCGGTGTGGGCCACGGGGTCCCAGTTGACCATGCGGTAGCCGTGGTAGATCAGGCCTTTCTTGTAGAAATACACGAAGGTGGCGATTACGGCGTCGCTCAGGGCGGGCTCCATCGTGAACTTGGTGCGGTCCCAGTCGCAGGAGGCGCCGAGCTTGCGGAGTTGCTGAAGGATGATGCCGCCGTGCTCTTCCTTCCATTCCCATGCGTATTTCAGGAATTCATCGCGGGTAAGGTCTTCCTTCTTAATGCCTCGCTCAGCCAGGCGGGCGACGACCTTGTTTTCGGTCGCTATGCTGGCATGGTCGGTTCCGGGCACCCAGCAGGCGTTCTTGCCGTCCATGCGGGCCTTGCGTATCAGCACGTCGTTGAGCGTGTTGTTGAGCACGTGCCCCATGTGGAGTATGCCCGTCACGTTGGGCGGAGGTATAACTATCGTGTAGGGCTCCCGGGAATCGGGCTCCGAATGAAAGCATCTGTTCTTCAGCCAATAGGCGTACCACTTATCCTCGACTTCTGCGGGATTATAGTTTTTCTTCAATTCCATAGTTTGCAAAGATAACATTTTTAACGTAATTTTGTCGGAGAAACAATTGATTTTTATGGAAGAAAACAAGCAGATACAGCTCGAGCTCAAGCCCGAGGTCGCAAAAGGCAATTATTCCAACCTTGCCATCATCAGCCATTCCCACAGCGAATTCGTCATCGACTTCGCGACCATGCTCCCCGGACTGGCCAAGCCCGAGATCAGCAACCGCATCCTGATGACGCCAGAGCACGCAAAGCGCCTGCTCAACGCCCTGACCGACAACATCGGCAAATACGAGTCGCAGTTCGGCGCCATCGAACTCCCAGGCTCCCCCAAGGCAACCTTCAACCTGGCCGATTTCAATCCTAATGGAACCAAATCTTAGCGCCGTCAAAGCCTTCGTCCTGGATGTGGACGGAGTGATGACGGACGGAAGCGTGCTGGTGGACAGCAACGCCGAACCGTTGCGTATCTTCAACGAAAAAGACGGCCACGGCCTGAGGATGGCAGCGCTCAACGGCTACACCCTCGGAGTCATCACGGGCGGGCATACCGAAGCCGTGCGCAAACGCATGACAGCCTACGGTATCCCCTATGAGAACGTCTACTTGCTCGCCCGTGACAAGCGCAGGATACTTATCGAATTCTGCGAACGTTTCGGCCTACGACCTGAAGAAGTACTTTATATGGGCGACGACATCCCTGACATCCCTGCGTTGCAGTATGCAGGCATTGGAGCCGTGCCGTCCGACGCTGTTGACGAAGCGAAAGAAGCGGCCGATATCGTGTCCCCCGTCGGGGGCGGACGCGGCTTCGTGCGCTGGACGCTGGAACTGGTGCTGAAAGCGCAGGGTCGCTGGGAATTCGACGTGAAGAAATATGAAAAAATGTTCTAAGAGAATCATCCTCGGCAGCGGGTCGCCCCGCCGGCGCGAACTGCTTGCCGGCCTGGACGTGGAGTTCACCATAGATACCGGAAACACCTTCGAGGAATCCGTGCCCGCAGGCGCCACTCCGGAGGAAGTGCCGCTCCTGATGTCCCGGGGAAAGTCGCACGGCTTCCACAGGCCCCTTGAAGAGGACGAGCTGCTCATCACCTCCGACACCGTGGTCATCGTGGACTCCCGGGTGCTGGGGAAGCCGCACACGCGCGAAGAGGCCGTGCTTATGCTGCGCGAGCTCTCCGGCCGCGAGCACCGGGTGGTTTCCGCCGTGACCTTCAGGACCCCGGAGAGGGAAAAGAGCGTGACCGACGAGACCGTGGTTTTCGTGGCCCCGCTGGATGACGACGAAATCAATTATTACATAGACAAATACCGCCCCTTCGACAAAGCCGGCGGCTACGGTATCCAGGAGTGGCTGGGTTATGCAGCGATGGGCCGCATCGAGGGGTCGTTCTATAATGTGATGGGCTTCCCTGTCCACCGAGTCTGGGAGCTCCTGCAGGAATTCGCCTGATGGAGTTGCCGCCCCGCTTCACATATCCGTTCCGCTACGTGCCGCACCCCCTTGTCGTGGATGCGGCACGGGCGCTCATACGCTGGCTGGACGGCGCCTCCGGCGCCCCCACTGTCATTCTGAGCGAAGCGAAGAATCTAATTTCATCTTTTAATGAGGGCAAAATGCTTGGCGTCCTCCTCACCAATGAAGGTCCGCTGTACGCTTTCAGCGGACTCGCCGGGGGCCGCGCCGTCGTACCCGGTTTCGTGCCGCCTGTATTCGACCTGACCAGCGGCTACTACAAGCAGCGTGAGGCGGAGATTTCCGCCATGCCGGACGGCCCGGAGAAGGCTGCCGCATCGGCCGGACTTCAGGACTGGATTTTCAGTCAGTACCGCGTCATGAACGGTCTGGGTGAGGAATTAAGCGTCAAGGAGATCTTTGCATTGAGGGGCCTCGTGCCGCCGGGCGGGACCGGCGACTGCGCCGCACCGAAGCTGCTGAATTACGCCTTCCGCCATGGGCTGAAACCGCTCGCGATGGGTGAATTCTGGTATGGCTGCAGTCCGCTCCGGGAGGTTAGGGAGCAGGGGCGCTTCTACCCCTCCTGCACCGGGAAGTGCGGGCCACTGCTGACGTGGATGATGCAGGGGCTGGACGTGGAACCGAACCCGCTTGATGCCGAGCTGGAGTCGCCGCAGGAGCCGTCCGTGCTCTATGTGGATGAACATATTATCGTGGTGGACAAACCGTCCGGGATGCTTTCCGTGCCGGGGCGGATCAATGCTGTTTCGCTGCTGGAGTGGCTCCGGCAGCGCTATGGTGAAAGCGTCGAGAGCTGCCACAGGCTGGACATGGACACTTCAGGAATAATGGTTTACGCCCGTTCTCTCGCCGACAAGGCGGAGCTGGAGCGGCAGTTTGCGGCGCGGGAGGTGCGGAAGTTCTACAGGGCCAGGCTCGAAGGCGGTCCCTGGAACCACGCGCCCAAGGGCACCATCGCCCTGCCGCTGACGCTGGACTACTACGACCGGCCGCGGCAGATGGTGGATACGGCCTCCGGAAAGCCGGCGGTGACCAAATATGAAGTTCTGGAATTCCTTCCGGACGGCACTGTGGACGTGCTCTTCCAACCACTTACGGGACGCTCGCACCAGATCCGCGTCCACGCAGCGCACGTCCGCGGCCTCGGCCACCCTGTCGTCGGCGACCGCCTCTACGGCAGCGGGAGTGTCGCCGGTGCCTGGGGCAGGCCCGGAAGCGCACCCCAGCAGCTTATGCTACGCGCCTGCGGCATCGCCTTTCGGCACCCCGCCACCGGCGAGGTGCTCGAGTACGGTGAAGTACAGGAAGGGATATAAAAGAAATGAGTTGGTGTCTCACGACAACAACTCATACTAACCACATAATTAATAACACTAAAACTAATAACCAATAGGCTGAGAGGAGAACCCTCATTTATCAACCCGATACAAAGGTAGAAACATTATTTCAATTTACCAAATATTTTTAGAAAAAATTTTGAAAAATTTTTAATATTTAGTTATTAGCACTGATTATCAACGGTTTACGATTAAATAAAATTTTCACTAATTGTGGTTTTCAGGCGGCTGACCGCTTTCTTTCCGGCACAATTTGCAAATTCAAATAAATGTAGTATCTTTGCAATCCACATTTGGTGCGTTGGCCGAGTGGCTAGGCGCAGGTCTGCAAAACCTGTCACAGTGGTTCGATTCCGCTACGCACCTCAGGCGCTGCCCCGGGCTTTCGTCCGGGGCAGTTCGCTTTTTCCAAGGTTATATCCGGCAAAATTATTATATTCGCAGTGTTGCAAAGCACCACGAATATGAAACGGACACTAATTCTTTTCTTCCTTTTATGCTCCCTGCAAGCGTGGGGATGGGAACGTGAATCCATCTGGCCGAAATGCAAGATGCCGGATGCGCAGCCCAATCAGATTGCGGCAATGACAGACGAGGCCAATGCCCCTGGATTCAAGCCGGACAAGCACAGGATGCCATATCTTGAGTGGTTCGAGGCTCCGGACAAGGCGGTCGATAATGACGTCTGCATGATCCTCATTTCCGGCGGATCGTACAAGAACACCTGCGACGTCGATCTCATCGCCCTTTGGCACAAGAGGCTGACCGAACTGGGTATCCAGTGCGTCAATTTCGTGTACAGGACTCCACGCCCGGAGGGCCTGCCCATTTACCAGTCCGCGTGGGAGGATGGCCAGCGTGCCGTAAGGATGGTGCGCAGCGAGGCCGCGAAACGGGGTTTCGACCCTGAAAAAATCGGGGTGATTTCAATGTCGGCCGGCTCCCACCTTGCCCTGCTCCTTGCCGCCAATTCTCAGACCCCTGCATACAGTCCCATCGACAAGATTGACGACATCCCCTGCCACATCAACTGGGGCATCATCAACGCGCCCGCCTACGTGACCACCGACGGCGAGACCGGCACCAGGGCCACCCGGGACGGCTATGGCACTGACGTGAAGATTAGCAGCGTGTTCAAGTTCGATGAAAAGACCTGCCCGATCAGCCTCCACCACGGCGGCATGGATCCCTACTCCCCCAACGGCTCGACACTGGTCTACCGTCAGCTGCGCCGCATGGGCATTCCTGCCGAGCTGCATCTGTATCCCGGCAAGGGCCACGGAGCCTTCGGTCTGGAGCGCGGCATCGAATTCATGAGGCAGATGGGCTTCCTGGGGCCGCTCGAGCCGGAAGAGCCGCTGATGGAGCGCTTCACCTCCGATGCCGACCGCGCCGAAGTGATCCGCGAAGACGTATGGCCTGAGGGCAAAACTCCCTGCCTGCAGGATCATCAGTGCACTCCTTACATCGAATGGCATATTCCCGCCGTCAGGAAGTCGGACGCCATACAGATTATCTATTCCGGCGGCAGCTATAAGAACAACGACCCCGACGGCTTCGAGGTGGCCCCGGCACGTCGTTACCTCAACGCCCGAGGCGTGACCGTGGTCACACTTAAGTACCGTACGCCCCGCCCGAAGGGAGACCTGTCCAAGCACACTACGGCCTGGCAGGACCTCCAGCGCACCATCCGCATTGTGCGCAGCGAAGCGGCCGGGCGCGGCCTGAATCCGGACAAAATAGGCATCATGGGCTCGTCGGCCGGCGGGCACCTCACCCTCATGGGTGTCACATCATCCCGGCATCAGTCATACCTGCCGATAGACAAAATAGACAAGATCTCCTGCAAGGTCCAGTGGGGCATAGGCATCTATCCTGCCTACGTGCTGAGCGACGGATTCGACCAGCACAATACCTCCCGCGGCAACGACGACGACCTCATTTTGGGCCCTGAGTTCTCCTTCGACGTGGACACGGCACCGATGTTGATGATCCACGGCGACGCAGACGTCTGGGCCGCTATGAACTCGGTGCGTGTATGGGAAAAGATGCGTGCGATGGGCGTCCAGTGCGAGCTCCACACCCTTGCCCTACGCCCCCACTGCTTCCAGTGTAACGCCTCCCCGGGAACCGGCAGCTACACCTGGCTCGACCGCATCGGCGATTACCTGGAGCCCCTGCTGTAGAATCAGGATCAGACGATAGCCTTGATACGGAAGCCTTTGGAGGTGGGTTCTTCGATGATCTCCTTCGACATAGCGCGAACCATCATCATGGAGATTTCGTCGATGCCCTCCTCGGCAAGCGGCGAGTTCGTACGACCCTCCATCATAAAGGCAACCGCAGTCTCACTCTGCTGGGCGTTGTAGCTCAGGACTACGTGCAGCGGCAGCAGGCCCTTCAGGACGACCTGAGTCATCTCTTCTGTGATGTGCGTCAGGGCGTCACGCTTGTCGGCGACGTTGTATTTGATGCAGAACTGCGCCATCTCCGACTCCATGCCGTAGAAGTCAAAGTCGGGGCTGGTGATGTCGAACTTAAGCTTCTGTATGCGCTGCACGAAGGCTTTGGTGGCGCTGTGGACGGGGTTCTTGAAAATCTGGTCGGGGCTGCCGTCTTCGAAGATAATCCCTTCGTTCATGAAGAAGATTCGGGAACTCACGTCACGGGCGAATTCCATTTCGTGCGTCACGATCAGCATGGTCATGCCGGTGTCGCGGGCCAGCTGGCGGATGACGCTCAGCACCTCCCCCACCATCGTCGGATCAAGGGCGGACGTGGGCTCGTCGAACAGCACCGCCTCAGGCTTCATAGCCAGGCATCGGGCAATGGCGACACGCTGCTTCTGGCCGCCGGACAAAGTCGCGGGGAGCACGTTTGCCTTCTCCGCCATCCCCACCTTACGCAGCAGAGCGAGTCCTTCCTTGCGGGCGGTCTCCGTGTCCATTTTCAGCAGTTTGCATGGGGCGTAGATTACGTTTTCCAGCACGGTCATATCCGAGAACAGGTTGAAGTTCTGGAACACCATGCCCATCCTCTTCCGCAGTTCGTGGAGCGGGTAGCCACGCGCCAGAATATTCTTGCCGTCAACCAGTATCTCGCCGCCGGACGGGCTCTCAAGGCCGTTCAGCATACGCAGGAAGGTGCTTTTGCCTGTGCCGGAAGGACCGATGATGCTAATCACCTCCCCCTGGCCAATCTCGCAGTTGACATCCTTCAGCACGCGGATGGACGTGCCGTCGGAATTATGGAATAACTTGCTCAGGTGCCTGACAGAGATGTTCATATCTTGCGCGTATGGTTAAAAATCAGTTTCAGCAGCCAGGCAAGCAGCCAGGCAAGCAGGAAATACAGTATGGTCACGAACAGCAGCGGCAGGAACGCATCGAAGGTCCTGCTCCTGATCAGGTCGCCGGCCCTGGTGAGGTCGTGGATTGCTATGTAGCCGACAATGGAAGTTCCCTTCAGCAGCGACACGCACTGGCCGGTGTAGAGCGGCAGGCCGGTCTTGACCGCCTGGGGAAGGACTATGTGGCCGAAAGTCTGAAGCCTGGTGAATCCCAGTGCAAGACCCGCTTCGGTCTGCCCCTTGGGCACAGAATCCAGGGCGGTGCGGTAAGCACTCCCGGCGCCTGAAGCGAAATTCAGTCCGAACGTGATCACGGCAATATAGGTTGCGTTTATGCCGGAACTGCCAAGTACCACGTAGAACATAATCATAAGCAGCACCAGCACCGGAATGCCCTGCATGAACGAGCCGTACAGCGAAGCCGTCTTCTTCAGCCACCTGCGCTTGCTGCCTGCCATGGAGCACAGGCCGATACCAAGCACAGAGCCGAGAAGGATGGCCAGCAGGGTTATCTTCACCGTCTCCCAGAGGCCGTCGGTGATGAAACGCCAGCGCTGCTCGTGGATAAGGTTCTGGTAGATGTCCGCTTTCAGCCGCTCCCAGAAGGAAACGGAGGCGCGGGAGGCGGCCTCATCCTTAACGAAGCACGCTGAATGGTAGCAATGATAGACATCGCTGAATGCAAACCGCTGCTGCCGTTCCTCTGTCACGAACACGCAGCCCATCATAATGTCTATATCCCCCGTCTCAAGGCTCATCATCACAGAAGCAGGCGCCAGAGACTTGAACACTATGGGGCGACCGGTATATTCACCGAACAGATACATGATCTCGCTCTCCAGGCCGAACCAGTCCTGGTCTATGCGGTAAGATATCGGAGGCATCGTACCGGCCGTGCCTATGACAATCGGCTCTCCTTCACCCTTGTTGGGATACACCCTGAGGGGATCGGGATAAATGCCGCCGCAGTCCAGCCAGACCACACAGAGGCTGTCAACCGTACCATCAGCCTTAGCTCCTGCCAGGAACTCGTTGAACGAATTCAGCAGTGCGCGGTCGCTCTTACGGAAGCCGAAAGCTGCCGGGAACTCCTGGTCGCCCTTGTAGGCCACCTTCATACCGTGTTCCTTCAGCATTTCGGCAGTGAAGACCACTTCGTCGTGGATGCCGGCATCCACGAGGCCCTGCACTATGGCGTTGGCCTGGTCCGTCTCATTGTTGAAACGGAACACTTCAACGTCCTTGCGTGCGGAATAATCAAGATCATAGCAGGATCCCGTGACCACGCCCACTTTCAGGCCGGACAGGTCCTCCTCGCATCTTATCTCGCGGGCAGGCTTCCGGCTCCCTGCGCAGGCGCTCAAGAGCAGCAGCAGTAACAGGAAAACAAATGTCGGTCTTCTAAACATAAAAACGCTCTAACAGCCAGTTCACAAATATATGCTTTTTTCAGCATTTTTCAATATATTTGCCGTATGGTAAAGACACTAAAACGCATTGCTCTCGTCCTGCCGGTTCTGCTCCTGGCGCTTCCGGCCTATGCCGCGTTCAACGAACACGAGCTCGGAGAGACTCTGAGGTCGCTCCGGACCGAATTAAGGAAAGACTACCAGAAGCGCACCGCCGCCGAAAAGTCCTTCTCCGACCTATACCGGAACCAGCGCCGCCAGATGGTGGCCACGATGAAGAAGTCCAACGAACTGTCCCTTCTACTGTACTCACAGAAGCAGGACTACACGTTCGACCTCACCTACGCGCTCGGGACGGTGACAAGCGAATACAACAAATACAACTCCAACCGCCTCCCCTACGACCGTATAGTCACCCGCCTGGACTGGGACATCGACCGCTACGCCAGGCTCCTGGAGGCGCTGCGCCGCATACCCCCGGAGATCAATAAACTGAAGATCATCCCCGACAGCCTAGCCTACCACAACGACAGTCTGGACAGGATGAGGCCGATGTTTCCGACCATTAAATCCAAAAAGGAACTGGACCGCCTGCGCAAGGCTATAGCCGAACGCATGGCCACCGACAGCCTCAGCCGCAGCCGTCCCTTCCTGCTGAGCGAGGAGGAAGAGACCGACAGGGACTCCTGCATCTTCTATGCAGCCGAACTGCTGAAACTCAGCGCCGGCAACAAAACTCGCGTCGTCACCGACAGTACCCATTACCAGCGCGCCTACCTCCACCTGAAAGAGTCATACGACTACGCCATGGACCGATCGAAACAGCTCCAGGAGCGTATTTTCGTACAGGGACAGACACCTTATTCCTCAATATTCAAAGGCTTTGGCCGCCATTGGTCGCGTGCAGCCAAAGAGATGGGCGAAAGATACAATTTCTCCCATGCGGTCGGAGCCGGCATCAGTAATGTCAGCTTCAACAGCCCGGCCAGGTGTCCGATCCTGGTGGGGTTCCTGATTGTGGAGATTGTTGGACTGTTGCTGCTTATCCTGATAACTTCCATTCTGTTTAAGCTTGCCGTACACATCTTCAAGGGACTGAAGCAGTCCGTGTCCAGGGAGCAGCATTTCAGCTTTATCGTGCTCATCTCCGTGATAATTAACGGCATCATCTTGATTATTCTCAACAACAAGGAAGAGAGTTTCCTGACATCAGCCGCCTCCTTGATGGGGACGTACCTGTGGCTTCTTGGAGCGACAGTCGCCGCCCTGATGATACGTCTCGATGCCAAGAGCCTGCGCGGAGGAATAAAGCTTTACCTGCCCCTCATGATAACGGCCCTGGTCGTGATCGGCCTGCGTATAGTGTTCATGCCCAACCAGACGCTGAACGTCGTCTTCACTCCCCTCCTGCTCATATTCTTCATATGGCAGTTCGCGGTGTGCCTGAAATACGGCACGAAGGCCAGCGGCTATGACAGGACGCTCGGATGGCTCACCCTGCTTGCCCTTGGAGCGGCGACCGCTGTAAGCTTCTTCGGCTACATCTTCGTGGCCCTGATCATCATGGTCTGGTGGTTCTTCCAGATTGCGACAATCCTTACCCTCGTGACCATATCCCACCTGCTGGAGCAGTTCAGGAACAAGCAGCTGAAAGATATCATCGACGAATACAAGAAACGGCTCACCTTCGTCAGTGCCGCGGAAAGGGACAATCTCCTGTTCGGCGCCACCTGGGCCTATGACTTCGTCAAAACGGTTGTCGTGCCCGTGCTCGCCATCCTGTCCATCCCCTTCTGCATCAAGCTTGCCCTCGGCGTGTTTGACTTCACAGAGATATTCGATTCCATCTACAGCAGCAACTTCATCAACCTCACCAATGATGACGGCGCCCCTGCGTTCCGTATGTCATTCCAGAGCATTGTGCTGCTGACATGCCTGTACTTCGTGTTCCGCTACGTCAACTACGCCGCCTATTCGTTGTTCCAGAACTTCCGCTACGCGGCCCAGCTGAAGCGTACCGGCCGCAAGACCGTGCGCAAGGACGAGATTAACTTCTCGCTTGGCAAGAGCGTCATCAGCATCCTCGTCTGGTTCACCTTTATTATCGTGGTCATAGTGACCCTGAAGGTACCAACCAATTCGCTGACTATCATTGCGGGAGGTCTCTCGGCCGGTATCGGTATCGCCTTGAAGGACGTTCTCAACAACTTCATCTACGGCATACAGCTTATGTCCGGACGCGTGCGCGTGGGCGACTGGATCGAATGCGACGGCGTGCGCGGCAGGGTGACCAACATCAGCTACCAGAGCACCCAGATCGAGACGCTTGAGAACGCCGAGATGTCGTTTCTGAACGCCACCCTCTTCAACAAGAACTTCAGCAACCTGACCCACAACAACTCCTATGAATTCATCAAGATAATCGTCGGGGTGAGCTACGGCACAGAAGTGGAGAAGGTCCGGGAAGTGCTTGTGGAAGCCCTGCAGGAGCTGCGCACTAAAGACAATTACGGACGCGAAGTCGTGGATCCGAAGAGGGGCATCTACGTGGCCTTCGACGGCTTCGGCGACAGTTCAGTCAACCTGGCCGTCAAGCAGTATGTGCTTGTAGCCGAGCGTATTGCCTACGTGGACAAGGCCAAGGAGATTATCTACGACGCACTGAACAAGGCGGGCATCACCATCCCGTTCCCGCAGCGCGACATCCACGTTATCGGGGAATAGCTTTAGCGGAAGTACTTGCTGCCGTATTCTTTCAGGTGGGCCTTCAAGGCGTCGCCTTCTACTATTGTAATTTCTTCCATCAGGCCCGCGATGAAGCGTGTAGCGCCCTGGAGCTGGTAGATGTCGGTCTCCAGTATCCAGCGGTCGCCGTCGCGGCGCGTGCAGCGGGTGGCCAGGGGGTATTCCTCCTCCAGCAGGTTCTTGGCCATCAGGCTCATGCTAAGGACTATATGGATGGGATTGTCGCCAGTCATACGGAAGACGTCCATTCCCGAGCGGTGGTGCTCCGCTTCCCTCTCCCAGGGCGTGTCGAGAATTTCGACCGAGCCTATCCGGGAGATCTTGAAGGTCTTGTTGCGGCCGTCTTCAAGGTCCAGAGCCCAGACGTCGGCATAGTCGGAGGTGAAGCCGAATGGCTCTATGCGGCGGTCGCGTATGGTGTGGGAACTGCCGGATTCGTAATCCCGGAGCACTGCCTGGCGCTTGTCCTGGGCGGCCCTTCCGAGGGCGTCGATATGGGCGGAATTGCTCTGCCCGCCGACGAAGTCAGCTATGCTGGTGGAACGGTAGATCGCCGATAGTTTCTCCTTTAGGCCGGACTTCAGGCTGTTGGTCGGAACGAGCTGGTCTATAAGGGAATTCACGAGGTATGCTTCCTCTTCCGAGAAGTAGATCAGCTTGTCCAGGTCCACGGTTTCCCGGGGCATTTCGGCGAGCTTGTAGATGTCGCCGCGGAGCTTCACCACGGTGAAGCCCGCGCTCTTGAAAGTGTCAAGGTAGCGGTACACCGTTCTGGGCGACATCTCGAGCTTCCGCCCCAGTTCGGCTATGGAGTAGTTGACATTGCCCGAGAGATACTTCATCAGGCGCAGCATCCTTTCAAGTTTCGGCTGGTCCATTCCGCATTTTTGCGCAAGATACGGATTTTTGCCGGAAAGTCAGCGGTTCCTTTTGCCTCGGGGTGCCCGTACCGGTCCAAATCCAGGACCCCTACCTACGAAAACCACCGCTTTTCGCCCCTACCCTGCCACCGGCTTGGACCAGTACATGCGCCGCCCCTACTCAACGATTTAAAAGCCCTAACCGTTTACCCAGGGTAACCTATTCAATCGTCAGCGGCACCTGAGGAATCCACTGTTTGTGCTTAACCCACATGAAGCCCTCTGTTCTGGTAATAACGGCTACGTCTATCGGGCCACCGACAGATTCCTCTGAGGAACTGATATGTCGGTGCAGGTTAGTGACAGATACAAGGCTTTCGGCCATATCAGCCATGTCTTCAAGGTTGAACGAATCAACGGCGTCCACGACCCCGTCACTGAACTCAGTGTTTGAATAATCGTCAACCGCTTTATCAAACTCATCATTCAGAGCATTCAGGTCCAGGCCTTCAACTACGTCAAGATACTCTTTCGGCGCCCCGGCGTTCTTTATGGCCTCAAGAGCCATTTCCTTCGACTTTGAGGCAGTATGCTTGTTCAGGTTGGAAACCACGTCACGGAAACTGGGATTGATACCATCTACCAGTGTGTGCATGACATCCGACTGTGCAAAAGGATGGATTACGGCAGTCTCCTGTGGGGATATTTCGTCTGACTCGTCCGTTGCCGTGAAATGGCGGATCCGACCATCAAACTCTCCCGAAACATATATCGGTATCAACGAAGGATAGATGTCCTTTTCGCCGTATCCGACGAAAACGATGCCGGTTCCCTGATAGAAACATTTGGAGCGCATGTATGCGAACACCATTTTTTCCCACTTGTCCCGGAAGTCTTTGCCGAAGCCGTCATCCTCATACTGTTCCGCCATTGAATCAAAGAGTTCCGACGCGTACCTCCTCATCAGGTCAATGGTATAATTCTCCATCTCAGAACACACTCCCACCTCGTCAAAGTGCTCTTCGAATTCCTTGATTGTGTTATTGATGATCTCATTGAAAGCGACGTCGTCAATCTCTGCGTCTTTAGGATCCGATTCATCAGGCAGATTGTCATTGATTACAGTTGCCAAACGACTGTATAGCTGCCGGACTTCGGACTCGAAGTAGTCCATCTGAGTCTTCTCCGTGCTGAAGCAGTTTTCCGACTTCAGGAAGTTGATGAAATTACGGACATAGTCCGTCAGCGAGGGGAATGTCTGCTTGCCGTAGCGTTCCCGGAACAACTTGAAGATCACGTCCCAGGGCATACCGTTCACCTCGGACGAGCTGAAGATCATAACCCCCACCGGCCCGTCTGCCAGGCGGAATATCTTGGTCGCGGTATTGTAGATTTTCCTCCGCGCCCCGTTCTCCACAGTCACGGCACTATCCGCCGCCAGCACCGCCCCCCGGCGGTTAAGGATGCCTACGATTGCTGTCATTGTTTTTATATAGTGCTAGCTATTCTCCCTATTTAATCGTTCCGTTTTTTCATGTCGTCAATAGAAGCCATCTTACTATTTATTTGCCTTGTCAGAGACTCCACGACGTTCTCCCACCCCGGATTCTTATGCTTTTTGTAGAGCGTAATCTGAGCCTTGCAACGCTTAATCTGCTCCTCAGCAAACTTTATGGCGGAATCGTATTTTCCCATTTATTATACAGTTTGAGAATTATTATGGTTTGTCCAGAAAGAAGCCTGGCGGAAGTTGTTTCAGAAGGTTGCCCTCAACGGCCTCTTTGACTTTCTTAAGGAAGTACTCCTGCTCTTCTTTTGCCGGCCCGCTCCGCTTAACAATATCATGTATACCGAAAACCAGGTCTTTTTCTTCTCCCATCGAGTTTATCGTCTGAGCCATCCGCTTGGACCAGCGTAGCCCCTTTGCCTTGTCAAAGTCCTCATCGTTGATACCAAGAAGAATAATTAATCCATCATATAGCACTCTCCTTTTCTTCTTGAGTTCAGATAAGCCCTCTCTTTCAAGGATAAGAAGAGCAATGACTTCATCATCAGTAAAACCATATTTCTCCCTCAATGTGGGCAGATGTCGTGTGGTATTCATAGTGACATTAATAAATCATTAAGGTATTAGTTCGCCATCCTCCGTATGCCACGAAAGCCAATGCCCGGCGGTTAAGGATGCCTACGATTGCTGTCATGGATTTGACCTTCAGTTTCATTAGTGTCCACTAATAGACACGATTCAATCTTTAGAACGTGTTTTACCTACTATTCACCAAAGTCGATTGATATCTTCTCGAAGAAACTATGAGTTTCTTTGTTTAAGCTTTCAATATTAAAGCCTGCTTCGCATTTCACAAGCTGAAGGTTTAACGCAGCATCTCGAGCAACGGCCAATTCCTCCAAAAAGGTTATTTCTATCTCTTCGGCGCCTCCAAGTTTACCATCACGTTCAAGACGATCAATCCATGCTATTATTGAGCTCTCATTACCTAAACCATGCGTGAATGCGAATTGACGGACTTCTTTAACACTCTTTGTTGGGCGCTTAAATGGTTTTAGCTGGATTTTAGCATCGAGATTAATCTCCTTATGTTTGTTCTGATGATAATCAACACCTATAGAACCAACTCCCTTTTTAACTTTTGCCCCTAGTTTTAAATCTTTATCTTGAACATGCTCGATTCTATGCACAAGTTCCGCAGAATAAGCTCCCAGCATAATCAGCGCTTCCCTTATCGCTACCGCTTTTGCTTCGATGAAACTCTTTTCAGTACTCTCCGCTGTAATATCTCTGAATGTTCCATCAAAGACGTTTAGCACATATATCTTGTTATCTTTGGGAGAGGCTATACCATATTGAGTTGTCGCTTCTTCCTTTGAGACAACAACGACTTCTCCAGAACGTAATTCCTCACTGTATTCAGGGTAAGCGTCATGATTAAGTCCATATTTAAAGTCCTCGTCTGGGACTATAACGAGTTGTGGCTTATGTTCCATACTACTTGATGACTATTAATAAAATGATTAAAAAGATGATGACAAGGGCGGCAAAGCCAATATATCTTAAAAGTGTTTTCTTGAGACGTGACTCTAAGCTCTCCGACGTTTCGTCGTCTATTTTATAACCAAGGGGCACAATGTCGCCAAAGAAGATTTTCTTCCCCACTTCAATACTATTGATATTAGCGCAGTAGGAAAAAGTCATTTTGTTTCCGTGGTTATCTTTATTATTAAAGAAACCTTTTATAAAAAAACAATCGTTGATAATTCCACACCAAGGGCTCCGGTGCTTTCCCGCCAAGTATGAAAGCTCTGTTATAGTATGCATCTCTATACTACCCGGTTGAGACTCTATTCCATTCACATATAATGCTGAGCCTCCTTCAGGTTTGGCAGAAAGGACTAGAAGTATTCGATTACAATCCATTTTTATTTACCTATTTCGTTTCTTATAATGCCTATATAATCTTTGCCCAGTTTTTTAGCTTTCTCTTCATCTAATTCAGCAACCATCATAACCTCACTTATTTTATCATTTCCCAATTTGGACCCAATAACTCCTCTCCCTTTACTTTTATCTAATGCTTTTAAGAAAAGACGATAAAGATCATATTCGTTACTGTTCGGGTGTGTTTTCGTGTAATCGTAGAAGTGTGTAAGAATGAACTTAAAACCTATTCTTTCTTTTATGCCTTTTTCTTTAACTATTTTATCTATTTTTATGAGGTCGGATCTTACGCGCTGCATCTTTGAAGACAAAGAAACGTCATTTGAGTCTACGAGATAGTAAATAAATGTATCTTCTTTTATTAAGCGTCCATAATAATCCCCAACCGCCCAATCTTCCCCTCCGATATCAGCAGTCTCAGAAATCTTTACCTTTGTCCCATTCGAACGATTAATCTCAAATGATTGAACAGGCTCCCAGTTAGTATTTGGCCTAACCTCTTCAATGCCTCCCAATTCTTTCCATAAAGTTGTTTTCCCTGAATATTTTGTCCCCAGTATTACAATGCTGTTAGCTTTATCTGGAAGGAACAGGCCGATAAGAAAAAGGATTGGAAAGAACGGAATGGTAATAATTGTTTCTAGAACATCTAGTGCTTTTCTAAAAAAACTCGCCATAATTCATCTATTAAATTGTTTATCTTATTAGTTCGTGTACACTAATACTCCCATTCATTTTCTTCGTCTATTTCCGGAGAATCAAGAGTCATATATATAGAATCGAAGCTAGGACAATCTGTGGCTTTCGGACAATCTGGCTCTCCTGCCATACACTGCCGGCGATAATTATTTTTGCATTTTGAACACTGATCAATAGTTCGTTAGTTTTATAGTTTTTATGCCACGGCGCGAACGCCGTAGAATAAGAGTTCTTTGAAATCAGTGTTATTTAATCGCAAGTTCGCGCGTTTCGCGGACATTGCAATAAATCGATCCACCATTGCAGCGTTGTGCAGCAGGGTTTTGGTTGAACCGACGGAAAGGTTGTGCCCCTGTTGCCTGGCATAAGCCCTGGCAACGTTGACGGAAGACAAGGATGCATTGAAGGCAAAT